>JAVCDJ010000108.1 GCA_030765845.1 Candidatus Stygibacter australis | reverse complement strand
GTCCTCGATTAAGTCTTTTATAAGTCAATCAGGGATGATTGATCTACATTGATTTGGATTGATAACGTAGATTAATCGTCCTCGATTAAGTCTTTTATAAGTCAATCAGGGATGATTGACCTACATGCTTAATAGATAAAATAGAGGATTCCAAATTTCTAATTAATAGTTTTAAATCTATAGGGCGGATCCTTATCAAAATTAAAGATCATTTCAACTTTTGCAAAACTACTTCCCCTGGACCCAAGAACTTTGCCTATCCCATATATATGAACAATATTTTTTTTGCCAGATACTTCTATTTTATAATTTGCATTTTTTGTGTTCCATAGACCATTATTCCAGCCAAGGTATTTAAAAAGTCTCTTATCATCATCCCATTCTAAAGATCTACCACCACCTCCCTGATTTCTGGGAGTATTATAAAATTCCCTGATCTTTATACTAAATGTTTTCATTTCTATTTCCATATTGTGTCTGCTATGTCTGCTAATGCTTTTTAGAGAAAAGTCTATCCCAAAATAGACAATAGTAAAGAACACGACTATAATTGCGAATATCAGAAGAAGAATATCAAAACGGGTTTTGAATTTTTTTTCGGAAAAGGCTTTAGCAAGCATTTCTTTTTCGATAGTGTTCACTACATGGCTAACTTCGCCGGTATGTCGATTTTTTTCATATTCAATAGTGTTTACAACAATAGGATGATGACTCTCTCTCGGCTCTGCTCCTTTCTTTTGGGAGGATTTTCTCTTATCAGGTGATTCTTCTTTATCTAACAGGTATTCTATAATTTTATCAAAGCTTCTAAACCGATTTTTGTATTTCGTCTGCAGACAGCCCAATAGTAGATTATTTATTTTAGAACTAATTCCTTCTACAGGCTCATAATTCCTTCTATATATCTGGGCAGGGAAATCACCATAGGAATTTCCTGAATAGAGTTTTTTCCCGGTTAATAATTCATATAAAATAATTCCAAAAGACCAGATATCAGACTCTTTACCAACGTTTCTGCCTTCTAATTGCTCAGGAGACATATAGGGATAAGTTTCGCTGCGACTGGGCTCTTTTATCCTGGATTGAGAAGATTGAAAAGTTTCCGCTATCCCAAAATCCATGATCTTTATTCTACCATCGATGGTGAGCATAATATTCTGGGGTTTCAGGTCTTTGTGAATCACATTATTTTTATGTATTTCTTTCATGCCAACGGCAAGCTGCAGGGCAATTTTCTCCACTAATCTTTCTGGCACTTTATTATCTGGAAAATTAAGTTTGAAATCTACCAGATCTTCACCATCCAGATATTCCATATTAATATATTTTAAATCTCCCCGCAGGTGAATATCCCACACTCTCACCACGTGATCAGAGAATATTTTCATCAAGGTCTTAGTTCCTTTTTTCAGATCAGCGATTACTTTTTCATCATCATAATACTCAAAATGTATCAATTTAAGGGCTTTAAAGCAATCAGCATCAGAATCCCATACTTTATAAACAGTACCAAAATCTCCACTACCAAGTTTCTCTTTAACCTCATATCTGCCATCTATCTTGATGCCAATTGGTATGTTTCTGGGGTTTAAAGCAGACTTTCCACCTATATTTGAAGCAGTATTTCTTGATTCCTCCTCACTACCATATTCACCAACTCGCGATATTACAGTAGCAGAACAATCAGTCTTTTTATCAGTTTTATGAGCTTGATTAGGTGTTCCACAATGTGGGCAAAAATTTAATTCTTCTTTATATTGTTTACCGCAATTACCGCAATATATCATAATGACTCCTTCCAGCTTGAATTCTGGATTTCCCATTTCATCTGATAATCCAAACTAATTATTGATAATTATTTCTGCATTTGGATATGGCTTGGTAAAATCTATTATCAGCTCCATATTAATTTTATTTGATCTATCATATCCCTTCTTATAACCAACAGCTGCTAATCTGATTTCCCCTGCATTTATAATGAAATAAGTATAAGTAGCAAAATTAGTTGTTTTTGAATTATCTTCCCAGTTTAATTCAGAAGCCAATAATTCCTCATCCCAGGGCTGTAACTCTCTGAGAACATTTTCATTCATTCTTGCGTAAAGAGCGATCTTAGATATTTCTTCTCCATACTTCATAAGTTCACCTCTTACAGCATCATGATCATTAGCAATCCTCTCTGACCTGAAATACATATAAATTATTACTATGGCAACAATTACTAAAGATATGAGCACAATATTTATCACTTTGAATTTCTTCTTTACTAATCTCTCATACCCGGTATCATAGGGAAGCCTCAAGTCTGCATCAACATTGTCAATTATATCTAAATCTTTCTTGTTTTCAGAAGGAGACTCTTCTGGAATTTCTATTTCACAAGGCTCTATGTCAGGGCTATTGGCTAATAAGAAGTTTTTAATCTCAGGGAAATCATTAAACCTTTTCTCAGATTCCAATGCCAGGCATTTTGTCAGCAGTACATTGATTTTCTGGCTAAATTCTGGATTAGCATGATATGGTCTAATTTCTAAAGTAGAAATTTCTTTATCAGGTTCAATGTCATAGGGCGAATGCCCCGTTAATAACTCATGGATTAACCTGCCAAATGTCCAGATAGCAGGTTTATTAAATGCCTGCTCTTCTCCAATTCCAAATTCCATGATCTTCACCATGCCAGAATCTGTGATGATAATTTTCTCTGGCTTAAAGCTGAAGCCGGGCAAATTATCTACATTCAATTGTGTTACAGCATTGACTAATTGACGGGCAATATTCAGTACTTTGCTTTCAGCTAACCCGTTATCAGTTTCCTTAAGAATATCTGCCAGATTCTCACCTATAAGATATTCCAGATCAATATATTTCATGTCTTCACCAAAATGTATATCCCATACCCGCACAATGTTATCTGAAATCACCTGCATCAGAAATAAAGCTTCCTTTTTTAAATGCTCAATCACCTCTGTATCGTTATAATATCTTTTATGAATGAATTTGAGAGCTTTCTCGCATTCTGCATCACGGTCCCATACCAGATATACAGTACAAAATTCTCCTCGTCCCAGCTTTTCCCTGATCTCATAGCGGTCATCTATTATCGTCCCCACAGTAATATTCTGCGGATCAAGGTTTTGCTGCCGGGCATCTTCGCTATAATCTCCAGCTCTGGCTATCTGGGTTGCTATGGCTTCACTGGTTTCCTCTTGATACAGTTCATTCATAGCTCCACAATAGGGACAGAATTTTTCCTTATCAGTAAATTTTTTACCGCAATTTCCACAAAATGGCAACTAAATCTCCCTATACATTGTAACTTACCGCTCTTCTATCGGCATAGTAATCTGTGATTTACTTCCAGTTCTGCTTTTACCTATATATTCTATTGCCTTCATATTATCGCTTTGTAAATTTCCCTGCTATCTTGATCTCAACCCAATAATCACTGATATTTATTAATTACCTGACCTGAGTAAATCAGAATCATTCAGGTTAGGTATAAGTTTTTGCTTAATAGCAGTCAAGTAAATTATGCTGTTCCTCATAATACCTCAGAAAAGACTACACGACGGAGCGACTACGCGACTGAGCGACTACGCGACTGAGCGACTACGCGACTTAGAGACTTAGAGACTTAGAGACTTCAGGACTGAAAGACTACACGACGGCAGGACTTAAAGACTAAACGACTGATAGACTGAAAGACAAAAATAATAATAAACTCTTCTCTTTCGCGTCTTATACTTCTTCAGTTCGTTTTGTTCGTAATTGTTCGTTGCTATAACCATCTTCTCTTACATTATTCGTGCTGATCCGTGTAATCCGTGGCATCAGTGTTCTATTCTTTTTTTCTCGTCTCACGTCTCACGACTCACAGATTGAAAATCTGAAACTACTATTTAAGCAGGATAAGTTTCTTCGTCTCACTTGTTTCAGCAGAAATAAATCTCAGCAGATAGATTCCGCTACTTTGACCAACGGCATTCCAGGTAACTTTATGACTGCCAGCCTCAAAAGGACCATTAACCAGAGTTGTTACTTTCTGTCCCTTTATATTATAGATTTCAATCAAGACATTGCTTTCTGTTGAT
Organism: Candidatus Stygibacter australis; assembly: GCA_030765845.1. Classification (NCBI taxonomy): domain Bacteria; kingdom Pseudomonadati; phylum Candidatus Cloacimonadota; class Cloacimonadia (SeqCode); order Cloacimonadales (SeqCode); genus Candidatus Stygibacter; species Candidatus Stygibacter australis. The sequence continues at coordinate 4,263 of JAVCDJ010000108.1, read as the reverse complement.
ATATCAAAGACAATATTCGTCTCAGGATTGAAAGGATTTGGGTAAGCATTAATTTTACATTTTACATTTTCAATTTTCAATTCGTCTGTATTGACGAGTCCATATTCATAAACACCCATATCAGGTGCAATTCCAAAATATTCATCTTCACTCAAATCAACTAAGACTTCACCTTCATACTCAAAATAAGCAATGCCGGTATCAATACAAGGTGAATCCTCTGTCAGATGATAATCTCCCACCAAAGCATCCACGAATAGAGGATCAGCATCAATATTACCTTCTAACCAGTAAACTGTACCATTATTATTGGTTTCTATTCCCGCCTCTCCTCCATCAATATCAGAATAGGCTATTGTTATTGTATTTGGGTCATCAAAACTTACAAATTCAACTTCCTGGGGTGAATTATTCCATAAAATACAGTTCACTAAAATCGGACTGGAACAATAGCAGTAAAACCCACTGCCACAATTAGCATGCCCATTAGTAATTGTCAAATTTGAAATTGCAGCATTTTCCACATTACTTATCCTGATAACTTCCGACATTCCTTCCGCATTAAGAATTACTCCGGTTTCACTTACACCGCATAATGAGACAAAATCCGGTATATCTACTGAAAGAACTCACTATTAGTTGAGGGACTATACACACCCTCACCAATGTAAATTGAATGTTGTTTTTCGCTCCAGTCCAGATCTATATTGACATATTTGAAGTAATTATATCCTTTTCAACAATGAATTTGGCCAGAATTAATTAGCTTCTGAAAAAATGATTTATTACCAATTACTATCGATTAATAACAATTTCCGGATTTCTGAATTAATTCTTTCCCAATATGTCCTATGATTCATGCAACTTCGATTAAATTTGTTGTAAATGCCATCTATATTGAGAGCTTCAATTTTGCCATTTGCGATATAGTGCACCCGAAACTCATTTAGAAACTCAGCTAGTTCTCTTTTCATATGTATAGTGAGATTTAATTGTATATCCGCAAAAAGTTCAACAAAAATATCACTTATTTTTTTGGGAATAAACGGATTATCAGCAAATTCAGCCATTTTTTCAATGAATTGATGATGCTTTTTCGTTAGAAATATCCGCTCTATATCATAATTACCTTTCTCAAATTCAGAAAATCGAATCTTTACAAAATCCTTGCAATCAACGTCAGTGGTATTTTCAAATGTTTCTACTAATTTTACATCTCTCATTATATTCGATTTACCCACCCAGATCCAACTAGCACATTCATTTCGAAACTTATCCTCAAACTTGTCAAATTCATCTGAGCGGAAACCTAAATCTTCAAGTAGTTTGAAAATTGATATTCTTATGATATTAATATAGTCGAGTCTATCATGAATATCATGATTTTTTGCTGAAAGAAATCCAATCAGTTCTGAAAATAATATAGATTGCTTTTTAATTGTTTCACTTCTTAGTGGTTGTAAAATCGTAGCTTTTGCACGTCGATAAGTTAGTATTGATATGATTGTTGCAGTTACAGCAAAGATAATTGAAGCATATTCTTTTAACCATTCAATATAATGCATTAAGAAATTTATTAATTCATTCATCATTATCCCATCCTAAATCTTAAGTAATTACTATCCTTATCCCAAAAATGAGCTATTTTAACTCAATATCTCCAAAAATCCAACCTGATATCTTTTCTATCATGTAGGTATTTGTTTTCATGGTCTCTCAATGAAAAGAAGTTATAAACCTAAATAATCCTATACTTGTCACTTGAGCACATCCCTGCCCTATGTTAATAACTGCATTTATTCTTCAAAATCTTGTAGTAATATTGCTGCTTCATTATAATCCTCAAAAATTGTTTTCGCAATTCTAATAACTTCAGTTTTTGCTTGTGTTATTGATTTGATTGTATGAATAATATGGTGCTTTGGAAGTTTATTATATTCTATGTTTATGCAGCTAATTTGAGATGAATGCTTTCCAATCCAACAATCAATTGTGTGTGTCACTTCGAGGTAGAATATTTCCTCAATTAATTCGGATGATATTAATGAAGCAAAATAATCAGGATATCCCTCTTCAACTTTTACTAATTCTTGAGGAAAGTATTCAACATCCTTGTAAGCAAAACAGATTTCCCTTATTGAAGAGATTGATTTTCTCTTTGCATCATCCCTAGTCTTTGCAACATTTGTCGATATGTGTTTTGGAAAATGTTCATGTTGAATATAAATAAACCAACAAAAACCCGAGTCCACGATCCAACACTTAATATCTCCAGTTACAACAAGCCTCCAAGTTTCTCCAGCGATTGATGAATCAGGAATGCTTTCAGGTGGCCCCGCTTCAATTTTTTCCCATTTCATTATTACCTCTTTTTTTCCTTACTATTTAAGCAGGATAAGTTTCTTCATCTCACTTGTTTCAGTAGTATTAAATCTCAGCAGATAGACTCCGCTACTTTGACCAACGGCATTCCAGGTAATTTTATGACTGCCAGCCTCAAAAGGACCATTGACCAGAGTTGTTACTTTTTGACCTTTTATATTATAGATTTCAATCAAGACATTACTGCCAAAAGATAATTCAAAGACAATATTCGTTTCAGGATTGAAAGGATTTGGGTAATTTTGAATGTTGAGTTTTGAATTTTGAATGATAAATTCGTCAGTATTGACGAGTCCATATTCATACGCTCCCATATCAGGAGCAATTCCCCAATATTCATCTTCACTCAAATCAACTAAGACTTCACCTTCATATTCAAAATAAGCAATACCGGCATCAATACAAGGTGAATCCTCTGTCAGATGATAATCTCCCATCTCTATATCAAAGAATAAGGGATCAGAATCTATAATACCTTCCAGCCAATTAACTGTACCATTATTATTAGTTACTATTCCCTCAAGTCCATCCTCAATATCGGTATAAGCTACTGTTATTAAATTAGGGTCATCGTCATCATTAAAATAAACCTCTTGAGGTGCATTGTTCCACATAATGCAATTCACTAATATCGGACTGGAATCTTCGCAGTAAATTCCACCACCATCCCGCTCAGCCGAATTATCCGCTATCGTAACACTCTCTAAAATCGGACTGGATTCTTGGCAGTAAATTCCACCACCATCCCGCTCAGCCGAATTATCCGCTATCGTAACATTCTCTAAAATTGGACTGGAATTTATATCGCAGTAAATTCCACCACCATCCCGCTCAGCCGAATTACCAGTTATCATCAAATTCTCTAAAATCGGAAGGGAAGAATCGCACAAAATCCCACCGCCATAATGAGTATTCCCATTAGTAATTGTCAAATTAGAAATTGCATTTTCCACATTATTAAGCCTGATAACTCCCGATATTCCTTCCGCATTAAGAATTACTCCTGTTTCACTTTCACCACATAATGAGACAAAATCCGGTATATTTACCGGGAAAATCTCTCCATTAATTGAAGGACTGTAAGTACCTTCTGCAAGATGAATTGTGTGAAGATTTTGACTGTTTGCCAATATAACAGAACAGGCATACTGAATTGTCTTGAGAGGATCATCTAAAGTTAAGCCAGTATTGGTATTATTTCCTGAAGGTGAAACATAAAGATCAGCATTTATCTGACCCTGTAATCCATGTAAAATATCAAAAGTGAAGTTTTCAATCGGTGTAGCATGAAAATCTGTCGGATTTAATACCGTGAATGTATCAACTATGACATTCATATTGGTATTAGAATAAATATCATTGCCATAACCTCCATTATTTAAATATATATTGCAGCGATTTTCACTGCTGAATACTGTACTGGAAGAATGGTTGTAAATCCCACCACCATGCCATACAGACGAATTATTCATTATCGTCACATTCTCTAAACTCGGACTGGAAAAACTGCAGTAAATCCCACCGCCCCTTTCATCAGCAGAATTACCAGTAATCGTCACATTCTCTAAACTCGGACTGGAATTTTCAACACATTGAATCCCACCTCCATCCCCATCAGTCGTATTATTAGTTATCGTCACATTCACTAAACTCGGACTAGAAGAAGAACAGTAAATTCCACCGCAATTCCACTCAGCCGAATTATTCGTAATTGTCACATCCTCCAAAATCGGACTGGATTCTTCGCAGTAAATCCCACCGCCATTCCGCCCAGCCGAATTACCCGTTATCGTTACATTCTCTAAACTCGGACTGGAATCAGCGCAGAAAATCCCACCGCCAAATTCTCCAGCCGAATTATCCGTAATCGTCACATTCTCT
>JAVCDJ010000107.1 GCA_030765845.1 Candidatus Stygibacter australis | reverse complement strand
AAGTGTTTTTTTAACCATTTTCTAAGACTCACTATTTTCTCCTTAAATGATGAACTACAATTTCCGGTGGGCAATTCCAGCGCAAGGGAATTCCAGAAGCGCCACAACCCAAAGATGTATAACCCTGCATCTTTCTATATTGCCAGCGTCCACGATTGTATTTACGCGCTGAGCGGCTGTTAGAGATCACTGGGATACCACCAGGCAGACACAATTGTCCTCCGTGAGTATGACCACAAAGATAAAGATCATAGCCATATAATGCAGCTTCTTTTATGTACTCCGGACTATGGATCAAAAGCAATTTATATCCTGCTTCTGCAATTGCATCTCTTTGCTCGAATAATCTGCCGGTGCGATAAAAGTGCACATCATCAAGTCCGGTTAGTAATATTTTATCATCTCCACGCTTAAGTTCCATTGATTCATTCAGCAGGAATTTCAAACCTAAACCAGCTACATTATCCAGGGTATAATCCAGATAATCATGATTGCCCAAAATGCCGAGTGCTGGATATTCAGCCTGATTTGCTGCTTCAATAATCGGCTGTAATAACTTGTCTATCCGTTCATTTGAGCAATGAATATTAAATCGAAAATCACCAGTTAAGACGCAAAGCTCAAAATCTACCTGCTGCAAAAGAGCAGGAATGATATCAGAAAGTTCCGGCAAAGCATCAATATGAATATCACTTATCTGCAATATCCTGAAGCCATCAAAACTTTCAGGCAGATTGGCAAAACTCCAGCTTTCATGGCGTATTCTTAATTGTAGAGCATTTTCATGCCACTCATCATAAATTCCGCTTATATAAAGCAGATCCTTAAAAAAATCGTATATGAAGGGAATATTTTCCACATAAAGCGTTTTATTTTTAAGATCGATCACCCCTGATCCACATCTCTTTTCTTTTTCAAGCCGTTCACTTCTCACTCTTCACTCCTCACTTATTACCTGTATTTAATCATATCCAGAAAACTCTCTATTCGTAATCGACTTCTGGCTTCCAGTTTCCCCGGCTGATCACCTTCCAGGGTTAAAACAGGAATATCAAGATATTTACGGATCAGGATATTATCTATCTGCCTGTGACAGAAGCTCTGGGTATAACTGATAACTCCATCCAGATTCCGGCGTTTTATCTCTGTCTGGATATCTTTCAGCCGTTCATTAACTGAATAAGGATAAGTATAATACCAGTATTGATCGATAATATCCTCTTTTAGATATGGCATGGCAAATTGTCTTTGAATTTCGTTATAAACTACCCCTGCACCTTCACTTTCCAGATATTCGTAGAGGTCATCAAAAATAGGGGGGACACCCAGAAATCCTAATCTCAGTTTATCAGTTTGTTCTTTTCTCTGCTTTGCCTCGATCATAAAGAAATCCAACTCAGTTTCAAATTTATGATGATCTCCACCAAAATCACTGGCATTCACCAGCCAGAGATGATTTTCTTGTCCACTCACTTTTCCGGTCTGCCAGGTAAGATCATCAAGTTCCACAAGCTTTTTTCTAATTCTGTCTAATTCCCGTTTGACTTTCATTGTATCGCTGCGGCTTACGCCAAAATATTCTTCCAGTAATTCAATTTCTCTTGCCAGCTTCAATTTATCATGATCAAAGGGAAAAGAAAAGTATAATATCTTCTGCCCCTGATCTTTAAGGGTCATCAACAGAGAATGTGTGTTTGAGCAATCTCCCTGGATAATACCCATCACATAATCAAAATCTGCTCCACTGGCAACACTGTAGATACCTTTTATCCAACTGCAGATATTGCGGGGATAACCCATCTTTTCTGCTTTCTGCACCAACTGCGTGTTTTTGCCTGTGATGAAAATATTATTAAGATCTATCACCTGATGTCCTGCAGCGAGGATTGGTTCTATGGGAAAGCTGGTTGTGAAGCCTATTTTCATCAGATTTTCCTTATTCACATTTCTCCAGATATTCTATTTCTTTCTCTTCTATTTTCACCAGCAGATTTTTTCTGTCCAGTATTAACTTATCGTGTTCTGTCTTAAGTTCCAGAAATCTCTGTTTATCATTATAGACTTCTTTTGTGCCATAGGTTTCCTCCAGCACTTCTATTTTAGTATCCAGCTCCGCTAATTTTAATTGTAATTCTTCCAGTTCAGCCAAAATACGTTCAAGTATCTGCGGATTGATCTTTTTCTCCCTTGCAGGTCTATTATCAATCGTATCCTTTTTCCGGCTGGAGAGGAACATCTCATGCGTGAAAACCTCTTCAATTTCCTGATTCATCTCCTTGATAATTTTATCTTTGAAAAGCCAGATCTTATTTGCCACTCTCTGGATAAAATAACTGTCATGCGAGACAAAGATCACTGTTCCCTGATAGTGCTGCAAAGCCTTTTCCAGCTCCTCTATTGTATTGATATCCAGATGATTGGTTGGCTCATCCAGGATCAGAAAGTTCGGCTGCTGCCAGATCAGTTTTGCCAGATAAAGCCTGGCTTTTTCTCCGCCGCTCAATACCTGAACAGATTTCAGCACTTCATCCCCATTAAAGGAAAATCTTGCCAGCCAGCTAAGAACTTCTCCCCGTTCCGCTCCCGGCATCAGAGCCTGTAAAGTGTCAAACACATTTAAGCCTTCATCAAGCTCCGTGCGCATCTGATCATAATAACCAATATTCAGGCTGGCACCTATCTTTGCTATTCCTGAAAGTGGCTCCAGCTCTCCAGTTATGCACCGGAGAAGAGTTGTCTTTCCACTGCCATTTTCACCCACCAGGGCAATTCTATTGCGATAATGTACATACAGATTTAAAGGGTCAGTGAGTGCATTACCCGGATAGCCCAGTACTGCATTCTCAAAGATGAACACGTCATTTCCGCTTCGGGTAGAGCTTTTAAAAGATAGATTGATCCGTTTCTGGTGATCAGGTTTGGAGATCACTTCCATCCGGTTAAGCATCTTTTGCCGACTCTTTGCCTGATTTACTTTTTGACCTGCCATATTTCTGGCGATAAAGTCTTCCGTTTCCTTGATAAATTTCTGCTGTCTTTGATATTCACGATGCTGGGTAAGTTCGCGATTTGCCCTGTCAGCTTCCCAGGTGGAATAGTTTCCATGCGTTAAATATATCCGCATATTACGCAATTCGGCAATTTTACTCACGGTTTTATCCAGAAAATGACGATCATGAGAGATGATCAGATAGGGTTTATCCTGCTTGACAAGATAATTCTCCAGCCAGTAGATCATCGTGAAATCCAGATGATTTGTAGGCTCATCCAGCAGCATGATATCCTTTTCTGCCAGCAGGATACGGGCGAACTGAATACGCGTTTTTTCCCCTCCGCTGAAATCTGCGATTTTTCTATCCCACATATCAAGCTCAAGATTAAATCCTGCCAGAATTATCTTCATCTCAGAGGCGTAATGATAACCACCCATTTGAAAATATTGTTCTTCCAGCACCTCCAGCTTCTTCAGATTTGTTTCACTGCTGTCTGTTGCAACCGCTTTACGGGCAGCTTCCAGTTCCAGGCCTGTCCGGTTTATTTTCTCATTTGCTGAGCTTACGCATTCATATAAAGTCAGATTTTCATCCAGTTCCACTTCCTGACTCAGATAAGCGATTTTCAGTTTCTTTGCCTGCTGTACTACTCCTTTGTGAGGGACAATTTTTCTGCCAAGAATATTGAACAAAGTGGTTTTACCACTGCCATTAGGACCTACTAGTCCTATCCGGCTGTTATGCTCCAGTGAAAATGATATATCCTTGAAGATATCTCTATCTGCAAAATTATGACTCACCTCGCTGATACTTATTAAACTCATTTTTCCTGGTTTACTCCCGTGTATTTCGCCCTTTCTTATCAGAGATTTACAAAAACATACGCATCCCCTTTATTTGTCAATTCACAATTCAACGCTTCATATTGTCCATATTGTCCATACAGTCCATAATGTCCATAAATCACAATTCGATATTATCAAAAAAAAGAATATATAATCTGCCTGAAAAATAACATTTCCCCAGACATTTTCAGTCTTCTAAGTGTATAACAGGTGGAACAACAAAGCACAATATAACATAAAAATGTCAGTACGTGCTTTGTTGTTCCACTTTAAGCCTACATTGGGTATTATAAGAATAATAAATAAATGTAAAGTAATGATTAAACTAATTATAATAGAACAGATTGGTAAAATTAGAACAAAAATAGTGTTCTAATCTGTGAAAATGCTATTGATCAGATGATATGTATGGATAATATATTAATTGAAATAAAGTAATCAATTCGATTGAAACCTGTAGAGAGGAAAGAGTCAATCTCTTATATGTTTTATCTATCAGTATCTGACGTCAGATAATATACAAATATGATCCCGCTGGAGGGGAAGAGCCAGTGAGGGGAAGAGAGCGATGTTGAGGTGGGAGTCTGCACAAGTTGGGGGAATTTATTTTTACCTGCCAGGATGGGGATGATATTTTCCATATGCAGGTCAGGTGGGTAGGTGAACTCAAGATCAAGTTTGTGGGTGATGCCCGTGATATAAACTGTGAGCTGGTGGAAGCTGCGTGGATACCAGGTGAGGGTTTTAATCTCAAAAGTGACTTCCTGATCGATGAGTTCCTTAAGTTTCTCATGGTAACAGGTGATCTCCAGGCAGTTATTAACGATCCGGGCTGATGAATACAGCTCAATATCATTGATCCGTGCTGAAGAGAGCTGGAAGGAATCTGGCGAGAGGGCAAGGCTTTCATCCAGCAGCCAGCGGTATTCCACATCAGGCTCCAGGAAGTATTTATTGAGATTATCTTCATTATTGGCACAGGCAATGCGGAAGGAATCGGCACTGAGAATTTTGCGAAAAGAGAGTGAGGTGCGGGTGAGCCAGTAATTCTGCTTTGCGGGGTCATCAGAGATGCTGAAATCAATGGAATGCTGGAAATCATGACGGAAATGAACATTATTATCCTGATCGCTGAAGATGTTTTTGAGGATGTCCTGATAAACGAAATCTGCAATCTGTGAGCCCTGCATCCGCTGTTGCATGGCTGCTTCAATAATGCGGTTCAATTTATCATCATTATAATCTGAAGAAACGAATTCGCGTCGAAGTAACGGGGCGGTAGAGATGAGCTTATCATTTTCATAGAAAAAGCGAGGTGCACGTCTGCCGGTTTGACAGAGTAATTCATAGGGACTTCCCTTATATAAAGCGGATACGTCTTCTACACGCAGATGTGGGTCAGATCCCAGCAGGGTAATCTCATCTCCTGCTTTGGCATTTAAAGCTGAAGAGATATCTACAGCTATCATATCCATAGATACTTTGCCGATCACGGGCAGGATAGCATCTTTATGGAGCACCTTGCCACGATTGGAAAGCAGATAGTCATATCCATCCGCATAACCTACAGGGATAATGGCATATTTGAGGTCATGCTCGCATTTATAAGTGAGGTTATAGCCGATATAATCGCCTTTCCGGGCGGTTTTAATCTGCGAAATCCTGCTTTTGAACTTAAGTACGGGCTGCAGATCGATAATATCTCTTTGGGAATTATCAGTATAAAATCCATAAGTGAGAGCTCCGAAGCGGACAAGATTACCGGGGCATTCAGAGATATTCAAGATGGCACTGCTATTGGCGGAATGGATAAATTCCGGTAATCCAGATAGTGAATCAAGGAATTTTTGGAATTGTCTGATCTGATATTGCGAATATTCATTATCATTTTCTGCTGCTGCAAAGTGGGTGAATATACCCTGGATATTTATATTGGGCAGAGATTTACATAGTTTATACAGGCCGGCAGCTTGAGAAAGCTCAGCACCACTACGTCCCATGCCGGTATCAATATTGAGATGAACGGGATAATTTTTAGAAGCCAGTTCATTATAGGCTAAGGCAAATTTAGGATCAGAGATCGTGGGCATCAGATAATTTTCCAGGATAAAAGGGATTTCTGACAGCAATGAGGGAGATAAAATGAGGATATCAGCCTTGATACCATAATATCTGAGCAGAGCACCTTCATCTGCATTGGCAACGCCCAGAAAGTCTGCTCCGCAATCCAGGGCAGTTCTGGCTATTTCCAGAGCGCCATGACCATAGGCATCAGCTTTTATGATCTGCATGATCTTTGTTTGAGGTGAAATTCTTTCAGCGAGTGCCTTGAAATTATGCTGGAAGGCAGAAAGATCGATTTCTACCCAGGAGCGGAAATCGTGAGTCGTTAGTCGTGAGTCGTTGGTTGAATTCATAATATTTAGAAGAATTTGGCGGCGATATTTGCCAGCAGGGAGCGTTCACCTTTGAGCAGGGTAACATGTCCGACGATTTTTTCGTTTTTAAGTTTTTCGCAGGCTATGCTTAAGCCGTTTGAGCCACTGTCAAGGTAGGGAATATCTATCTGATAAGGATCACCTGTGATAACCACTTTTGTGCCTTCTCCAGCACGTGTAATAATGGTTTTCATTTCATGAGGAGTAAGGTTTTGCGCTTCATCAATGATGATAAATTGATTAGGCAGGCTGCGTCCGCGAATATAGGTGAGAGGTTCCAGCTCAATAAAGCCGAAATCCAGGTAATCATTGAGAGAAGGCTTCTTTTTACCAAAGATGCGGCCATTGGATTTGGATTCCTCTTCAGATTTTGTAGTGAGTAATATTTCCATATTATCATATATGGGCTGCATCCAGGGATTAAATTTTTCTGCTTTAGTGCCGGGCAGATAGCCGAGGTCTTTTCCTAAAGGGAATACCGGTCTGGATACCACCAGACGGGTATAAAGGTCTTTTTCAACCACCTGGTTAAGTCCAGCTGCCAGGGCAATAAGAGTTTTTCCTGTGCCGGCTTTTCCGATCAGACTCACCAGTTTGATATCGGGGTCAAGCAGCAGATCAAAAGCCATTGCCTGCTCAGGATTACGAGCAGTGATACCGAATAGCTCCTGATCCTGATAAAAAGCGAGTGGGTAAAAAGAATCAGTATCGCAATTATAACGGGCTATTTCGATAATATCCGGCTGGTCTTCTGGATGATGAACTAATTTCAGGAATTGATTGGGGAAAAAATGACCGTATTCATTTTTAAGGACTTTCTTAGTGCGGAAGGTTTCTATCAGCTCAAGATCACACTCCAGCACTGAGAAGCCTTCATATAATTCATTGAAATCTATCTTTTCAGTTTCATAATTTTCTGCTTTTAAGCCCACGGCATCAGCTTTGATGCGGACATTGGCATCTTTGGAGACGAGAATTACAGGAGTATCCGGATTCTCTTTATGAAGGAAAAGTGCAGTGCCGATGATGAGATTATCATTATTATCCGTGATCAGGATCTCTTTGGCAGTTTCTGAAATATAACGGCTGAGCACTACGCGGATAGTACCACCATTTTCAGTTTTAACACCATCCTGAAGGCTGCCGGAATTACGCAGATCATCAAGCAGTCTGCCGATTTGTCGGGCGTTTCTGCCCTTCTCATCCAGACCTCTTTTGAAATTATCTATTTCCTCTATTACTGTGATGGGGACAACTATATCATTATCCTCAAAGGCAAAGAGTGCATCCGGATTATGGATGAGAACATTGGTGTCGAGAACATAAATTTTCTTCATTGAGTACTCCTGAGAAAATATTAATATAACAGGTTTTTTTGTCAATTTAAGACTTCTATTGATAGAACACCATCCTACGCACAAGGCTACGGCACGGCAGGCAGATTGGGCGGATTACGCGGATTTACACTGATAAATGTAATGTAAGATATTTCACCACAGAGTTCACAGAGGAATGTAATGTAAGATTTTCTTAACCACGAAAACCGCGAATTGACACGAAAGAATGTAGTGTAAGAATAATTGGCCACGGATAACACGGATTTTGCACGGATAATGTAATGTAAGAATTATTAAGCAACGAACAAGACTAACAAAACGAACTGAAGAAGTATAATATTAAAATTGCAGGTATTGCATTAAAAGCTCTTCTTGTTCGCGTTTGTTCGCGGCTTAAAAAGACTAAGCATAAGACTTCTGAACCGTACTCGGGATAGGAGTTCTTATACATCTGCTGAATGTAATGTAAGATATTTTTTAACTACGAAAGCCAAGAATTGGCACGAAAAGATGTAATGTAAGAATCTGAACTACGGACTGCTCTGACGACACGGAAACAAATGTAGTGTGATGAATGGTGATACGGTCGGTTCTCAGTCCGATAAGCTTAGATAGTTGACTGATTTTTGTGTTTAATTTACATTACTGATTGTTTGATTTGTTAGAGTTTAATTCCCTGATTCATATTATAGTCAAGTAAAATTCAATAATAATTAAGATAGAAAGTGAGATTTATATTTTTGAACAATAATTTAAATGCATAAGTTGATATTATTAATAATAGGACAACCACCTTGACATAAGTGTAAGAACTCACAACTATTACAAGAAGCATCAATGTTTTTATGAAGACTTCTAATTTTAACAAAATTATCATCACATTGCCAGATTTCTTGGATAGATTTTTTCATTAGATTCGCTCCATTAAAATCGTTAATCATAAAAGAGCAAGGGTACATTTTTAAATCTTCTGATATAAATGCTGAAAATCTACCTGACTCACATGATTCTATATAATATTCAGGTACATTCAAATATTTAACTATTCCCGATACAGAGCAACTATCAAAACCTATCTTACATTTAAATTTTTTAACTTCTAGCAGATGGAAAAAATTACTTAAATATGGACTTCTATTTAACAATAAGTTATTATCAGGATAATC
>JAVCDJ010000106.1 GCA_030765845.1 Candidatus Stygibacter australis | reverse complement strand
GCTCTCTGATCAGGTACCTGAACTTGAAACATCATTAAGGGCATATCCCAATCCCTTTAATCCTACTATTCAATTATCGTTCCAGGCAGGACAATATGGTATATATGATATGACGATCTATAACCTGAAGGGTCAAAAGGTTAAGACTATCATGGCAAAATCCTATTGCAGTGAAGGAGAAAGAATAGAAAAGGTCTGGAAGGGGCTTGATAATAATGGAAAGCAGGTAAGTGGAGGAATTTACTTCGTAAGATTGATTTCCCCTTATGATGAACAGGTCAGCAAAATAGTTTTATTAAAATAGTGACTGGTGATTAGAATTGAATGGCAGGCGTTCCTTCGGGAACGTCTGCCGAAAACAATGGAGAAATGATGAGAAAATTCTTTATATTATTTTTTTTGTTTTCTATTATATATATAAGATGTAACACAATAACCGTTGCCCAGGATAGTACAGGAGATTTTACTGTAATCCAGGAGGCAATAGAATCAGCCTCTAATAATGATACAATACTGGTATATCCAGGAACATATTATGAGAATATTGATTATATAGGGAAAACACTTATAATTGGCAGTTTATATATGATTACCGGTAATGAAGAATATAAAGATACAACTATATTAGATGGAGGAGGGATTGCCAGAGTTGTTACTGTAGAAAATTATGAGAGTGTAAATACAGGAATCATAGGGTTTACAATTTGTAATGGATTTAGTGATGATGGTGGAGGGATACTGATAGAAAATTCTTATTTAACAATTAAGAATTGCATAATTGAGGACAATCATGCATTAGATGCAGCAGGAGGGATTTTAGCATCTGCTTTTTCTCAAATTTTATTATCAGGTACAACAATTAGAAATAATACAGCAGAGCGGGAGAATGGCGGATTAATCATATCCAGAACATCAAATTGTATATTTGATTCTTTAAATTTGTGTAATATTTACGGAAATTATGGTATTAACTCATGTGATATTGGAAGAGGTATAGATCCAGATGATCCTCAATATTTTGAGGTGTATCTTGATACTTTCAGTTGTTTACAACCAGATAGATATTTTATTTCACACTCAATTCCAGGTGGAAATGTATTAAACTGGGAGTATCTTGATCTACATGTTAATACTGCCTATTATGATTTTCATGATGGGGATCTTTATGTATCTCCGGAAGGTGATGATTGCAACAGTGGCACGAGTCCGGAAGAACCAATGAAAACTATAGCCTGGGCAATAACCAGGACTGTATCTAATCCAGATAATCCAAATACTGTTCATTTGCTAAATGGTACATATAGTCCTAGTCTAAACGACCAGTTATTTCCCTTGAACATGAAAGCCCATGTAAGTCTTGTGGGCGATAGTATGGATGATGTGATCTTAAATGGAGAAGATAAAGCGATAATTAGAGACTATTTTAGCGGCTTTGAGTATGAATTATCCAATATGACGTTCATAAGTAATCCTCGATATTCTCAAAGAATTTGTAGAATTAAGCAACAATATATTGATCCATTGCAGGTAAGGATGCAGAATTTGAAAGTAACAGATTCCACGGGATATGCATTTGATATTACATCCAGTATTGAGTTTACAATGAACAATATAATTGTGCAGAATGGGTCGTGTCATTTTTTGCTCTACAATAGTGCACCGGGTAATCATAGTATTGTAGAAAATTGCCAGATAGTAGATTCCAGATCAGCAATATCCCATCAAAATTATGATTACAGCGGAGAGAGAGCACGCCTGGATGTAATCAATACTTTGGTAGCGGACAATCTCAGCGGCTTTGATTATCGTGATATCTGGGGGTATAATACGAGTTCTTCTGGTTATACTGAGACGAATCTGGTCAACTGCACGATCATGAACAATACCTGCGATGATCATAACTATTTCTTAGGTTGTGTTCTTGCGCAATTAGGTGGTAATTTTAATATTTATAACAGTTGTATTTATGGAAATGATGGTTATCAAGTTGCTGCTGATACGGGTGCCGGAGGCACACTGGGCAGTACAATCAATGTATCCCATTCTTTGATTGAAGGTAGAGAAGAAGGGATACCACTGGAGGGAGATTTTCCATCCACTTTGAACTGGCTGTATGGTAATTTTGACAGTGATCCGATGGTGGATGAGGATTATGCACCGTTGGCTTATTCGCCCTTGATAGATGCCGGGACAACGGAATTGCCTTATGATATAGAACTTCCAGAGACTGATCTGGCAGGAAATCCAAGGATTACAGGCAGGACAGTGGATATTGGTGCCTTTGAATTTAATCCCTGGGGCAGCGGAACAGATGAGGATGTTATTTGCCCAGACCAACAGCTATATGTATATCCCAACCCGGCAGTATCTGGCAGTTTAAGAAAGGGGACAGTAACCATAAGCTGGAGAGGTGTTAGAGAAGGAGATATCCAGTTTGATATCTATAATGCCAAAGGGCAAAAGGTGAGGAGTGTTTATAATATTTACTGCCAGCAGGCAGGCGTATATCAGGCAGACTGGAATTTACAGAATGAGAGAGGGAATAAAGTAAGCAGCGGAATCTATTACGTAAGAATTAAACTTGCTGGGAATTATCAAGAGCAGCAGAAAGTGGCTGTTATTAATTAGTGTTGCCAAAATGCTTAAAGGAGTAGGCAATGTGTAAAGTAAAATCAGTGATAATAGCTGTTTTTATCATAATACCCTTTATTTTGGGAGCCGTGGTAACTGTAAAGCCAACCGGACAGGGTGGTGATTATGATTGCATCCAGTATGCAATTGATGATATAGAAGATGAAACCATCAGCGAAGATGAAATACATATCTATCCCAGTAGTGGAGATTATTGGGAGGAAGATATAACAATTGATGATATTGATCTGACAATAGTGGGTATAGGAGATGTATCTATTAAGAACCGATATGAAAATACAACCCTGGAATATAGATCAACTAACTACCATACTTTCAGATTAGAAAATCTGACTATAGAGAATGATGAGGATGAATTTGTAATTGATATCGGAGGACCCGGAACAGGCTATTACGACGAACCGGACATTGAAATTGAGGATTGCATATTTGAATGCACATCAGGAGATGCTGAGGGGATAGTTTACATAGATAAGGCAAAGTCAATTATAATCGATGGATGTATATTTTTAGGATCTGGTTCAGATTGTACGGTACTTAATACCCATGATGCCCGGGAGATAAGTATAACAAATAACGAATTCAGCGAAGAATCCCAGACAGCAATCCAGGCACGGATACCCGCACCTGGGGGGGGGAGGATATTATAGCGATATCATAGGGAATGAGATCAGAGATTGTGCTTTCCCTTTTAATATTTACTGTCTATATTATGTGGATATGGTAATTAGTGAGAACCTTATTTATGATCTCGTTGAAGATGCTACTTATGATTATACTATGGCAATAAGCGAAGGAACAACCAGCCATGATAACAGTATTGATTTCTTTCATAACACAATATATTGTTCAGAATCAAAGGATGTATTTGAAGATCCGGATAATGGAAGTGAGTATTATTTTGTGTCCATGGATATAACAAATAATATATTCTATTCATTCGATGATTTTATAGAAGATGGTGAAGATATTCCTACTGAATTTGATATAGATTACAATTGCTGCAATGTGACCTTGAATGATGCAGGAGCAGGAGATACTAATAATATAACCGGGAATCCTCAATTTGTAGATGCCGGTAGTGATGATTATAATCTGGACTTGGACAGTCCCTGTATGGATTCAGGAGATCCGAGTTTTGACCATGATGACGATGGCACAGTGTCTGATATGGGTTATTTTACAGGAGATGATCATGATCTGGCAAGATTTCTGGAAAGTGATGGTGCAACAGTTAATATTAACTGGATAGGATTTCCGCGGCTTGATGTTACTGATGGGGAAAATAATGGTGAATATGTGGAAGCTACGGATATGTTAGACTTATTAGAATATACAGATAATCCGGAAGAGATTGATGTATATTACCTTTTATCAACAAGTAGTTTGAATGGGTATTGGGATTATGATGAATATAGCTGGACTCCTTCAACATGCGCTAATCTTATCAACAGCATAAGAGGTTACAAGTTCAAAGTCTGGGACAGCGGATTAAGCAGTTCATATTTACGTGTTTTTGGAGATGTGATCGATCCGGAAACAGATATAACAGTAGATGTGAGAAAAGATGAGAACTGGGTATGTTATTTTCTAGAAGACACCCAGGATGCCGAGGATGCTTTTAGTTCTGGGGCACTAACGCAATTATACAAGATAATTACCAAGAACTGGACAGCAATAAAGACAATTTTCGGCTGGAGCTTTCCGCAAAATTCAACCCTCAGATATGGAGATCTGGTTATATTAGTAGATGATTCTGAAGCAGATTTTGATTTTAACTGGCAGGAACCAGCCAGAGAGATCATTGCACCTTATGAAAGACCAGAACCTACACAATTTAGTTATCAGGAAGAAATGAATTATTTACCGATCTTTATGGAATTTACAGAAGAAGTACCTCTGGAAGTTGCAGTTTACGTAGATAATGTCTGTAAAGGTGCAGAAGTAGTGGATAGTGACAGTCTTTTTCAATTACGAGCTTATGTGCTTGAAGAAGAACCCGGCTATGAACTAGAATTCGTTTTTTATAACGGCAGATCAGAGAAGCAGGTCATGGATTACCGGATAGATAACAGCTTCAGCCAATACAGTACAGATATACTTATCACAGGTAGCCTGGGAGATTATGCTTTTATCGAATTTGGAGAACCGCTCTCTGACCAGGTACCTGAACTGGAAACTTCATTAAAAGCATATCCCAATCCATTTAATCCTACTATTCAATTATCTTTCCAGGCAGGGCAATATGGTATATATGATATGACGATCTATAACTTGAAAGGTCAAAAGGTTAAGACTATCATGGCAAAATCCTATTGCACAGAAGGAGAAAGAGTAGATAAAATCTGGAAAGGATTGGATACTAATGGGAGACAGGTCAGTGGAGGAATATACTTCGTAAGATTGATTTCCCCTTATGATGAACAGGTCAGTAAAATAGTTTTATTAAAATAGTGACTGGTGATTAGAATTGAATGGCAGGCGTTCCTTCGGGAACGTCTGCCGAAAACAATGGAGAGATGATGAGAAAATTCTTTATATTACTTTTTTTGTTTTCTATCTTATATATAAGATGTAACACAATAACCGTTGCTCAGGATAGCACTGGTGATTTTACATTAATACAGGAAGCAATTATATCAGCCTCTAATAATGATACAATACTTGTATATCCAGGAACATATTTTGAGAATATTGATTATATAGGGAAAACCCTGGTGCTTGGCAGTTTATATATGATCACCGGAGATGATGAATATATTGATGCAACGATTATAGATGGAGGAGGAATAGCCAGAGTAGTTACTGTGGAAAATTATGAGGGTGAAGGGACAACAATAATTGGTTTTATAATCAGGAATGGTAATGCAATAGATGGGGGTGGTATCTATATAGATGATGCATATATGAATGTCATCAAGTGTGTAGTAAAAAACAATTTTGCCCGAAGTTTTACCGGTGGAGTTGCATGCAAAAACGAAAGTCACGTGTTTTTATCTGGTACTACAATAAAAAATAATTACTGTCAGAAAATGTATGGTGGTTTAGCTATTAATCACGAAACCCAGGTAACTTTCGATCAGGACGATTTGTGCAGTATTTATGGCAATTATGCACCTGATCATTGTGATATTCATATATGCGTTTTTATTGAAGAGCCAATTTATCACGAAGTTTATCTGGATACATTCAGTTGCCTGGAACCGGACAGGTATTTTATTGGTGCAGGAAATGATGGATTCAATTATAACTGGGAATATCTTGATCTACATGTTAATACAGCTTATTATGATTTTTATGATGGGGATCTTTATGTGTCTCCGGAAGGTGATGATTGCAACAGCGGCACGAGTCCGGAAGAACCAATGAAAACTATAGCTTGGGCAATAACCAGGATAGTATCTAATCATGAGAATCCAAATACCGTTCATTTATTAAATGGTATATATAGTCCCAGTATGAATGACCAGTTATTTCCCTTGAACATGAAAGCTTATGTAAATCTGGTGGGTGAGAATATGGATGATGTGATCTTAAATGGTGAAGATCAGGCATTAATTAGAGATTATTACAGTGGATTTGAATATGAGATAGCTAATATGACATTCATCAGTGATCCATTATATATGCAAAGAATTTGCAGAATTACTCAGCAATTCATGGATCCTATGCCAATCACAGTACAGAATCTAAAGTTATTGAATTCTTCCAAAATCGGATTTTTGATTTCAGAAAGCATTGAGTTTACGATGAACAATATAATTGTGCAGGATGGATCGTGTCATTTTTTAACCTACTGCAGCGCACCCGGTAATCATAGTATTGTAGAGAATTGCCGGATAATAAACTCTGAATCAGCCCTTTTGCATCAGAATTATGATTACAGCGGAGAGAGAGCACGCCTTGATGTAATCAATACTTTGGTAGCGGACAATCTCAGCGGCTTTGATTATCGCGATATCTGGGGGTATAATACGAGTTCTTCTGGTTATACTGAGACGAATCTGGTCAACTGCACGATCATGTACAATACCTGCGATGATCATAACTATTTCTTAGGTTGTGTTCTTGCGCAATTGGGAGGGAATTTTAATATCTATAATAGCTGCATATATGGAAATGATGGTTATCAAGTTGCTGCTGATACGGGTGCCGGAGGCACACTGGGCAGTACAATCAATGTATCCCATTCTTTGATTGAAGGTAGAGAAGAAGGGATACCACTGGA
>JAVCDJ010000105.1 GCA_030765845.1 Candidatus Stygibacter australis | reverse complement strand
TGCTCTGGAAGGCAGTGTGTTTATCGGTGGAGCAGTAGTTAAATGGCTAAGAGATGATCTGGGAATCATTGAAACTGCGGCTGAAACGGAGCAGATCGCCTTGAGCGTACCTGATAATGAAGGAGTCTATTTTGTGCCTGCTTTTGCTGGACTGGGAGCACCTTATTGGGATACTGAGGCAAAAGGAATTATCTGCGGACTCAGCAGTGGCTGCGGGAAAGCGCACATTGTGCGGGCAGCACTGGAATCGCTGGCATTTCAGACGCGTGATGTGCTGGTGAGTATGGAGCGTGATGCGGGCTTAATCTTAAAAGAATTACGGGTAGATGGTGGCGCAGCAGCTAATAACTTTTTGATGCAGTTTCAGGCGGATATATTGGGATGTGATGTGCTGCGACCACAGGAGATAGAAAGCACGGTGCTGGGAGCGGGGAAACTTGCTGCCAGGGCTGTGGGATTTGGCAGCAGGAAGAAAGATTCTGAGAAATGTGAGAAATTTTATCCTAAGATCAGGGTGGAGAAGCGGATTGATCTTTGTGAGGGTTGGAAGAAGGCGGTTGATAAGGCAAGGTTTAGGAGAGAAGTGTTATAGGACCTATAGGACTTATAGGACCTATAAAAAATATATCTGGAGGGGTTATGCAAAAGACGATACGAGTAATGATTTTTGTTGTAATAGTTTTATCAGTGATAGCTGGTGGTTGTGAACGTAAGCGTGAAATAAACAATAATATTTTTGATCTGACTAAGGAGATAAAATCAACAACCGGGGATTATCTGGTGGCAAATACTCCTATTGAGATCATTCTTCAGGAAGGTCACAACTTGAAATATCACAAGGGCAAAAAGGTGGAGGAACTTGATTTTACTTTTGAACCTCATATCACGGGAAGAAGCGTCTGGATCGATAAGAATACCATCAACTTTATCCCCAAAGGTAGTCTGGGCATTGGTAGAGAATATGAGTGCACAATATTACCAGCCGGCAGAAGTGCAAAAGATAGTCTGGTAACTCCGGTTACTTTTCATTTTACTGCGATTGGCCAGGATGTGACGGAGCTGAACTGTGAGATAAATTTTGAAAAGGATGACAGTGATTATTTTAGATTCTCCAGTAAAATAAAATTTCTTACAGCAATAGAGCTAACTGATCTCAATAAAGCAAGTAAGATCACGTATGGCGGGAATAAATATAATATCAACTGGAAAGAAGAGGGGTTGAACAGCTTTAATTTTATAAGCGAAAAGATAAGATATCAGGATAGCGTGGAATCACTGGAATTCTTTATAAAAGGCAGTGATGTGCAACTGGCTTATGATATCGACAGGCAGATCAATATTCAGGATGAGAATGAACTGATCGTGAAACAGGCAGCTTTTGTGAATGAGGAAACGCCTTATATAAAAATAGAATTTTCTGATGATATTGCTAAAAATCAGGATCTGTATTATATGATCAGGGTAACTTCCAAAAATAAAGACATCAAAGAGCCAGAAATTTCCTTGGATGTAAATAGCAATATCGTGCGGGTATATGGAGATTTCCTGTATCGAGGAGAATATCTGCTGACAATTATTAAAGATATTGTCAGTACCAATAATAAGGTCATGTCAAAGGGGTTTTCCGTTACCCTTGCAGTGGAAGATCAGAACCCAAGGCTTGTATTTAGTGATGATGGCGTATTTTTGACGAGTGCCAATAAGAATAATCTCTATTTCAGGACAATAAACGTAAAAACCGTTAATTATGAAGTAGTGCATGTTTATGAGAATAATATGTGTCAGTTTTTACAGGACAACACGCTTAGAAATGAAACCAGTCAACATTCAATGAATAATTTGAATCGAGTGGGAAAACAGGTAGCTGAGGGTAAACTGGAAATTGGTGAAACCAGAAATACGTGGTTGCAGCATGAATTGAATATTTCTGAGCTACTGCCAGCCTATAAATATGGTGTTTATGTAGTGAAATTATCAGTAACGAAAAATGATGTGTTATATCGTAAGAATGATACCATTCCGGCACGATATTCAAATTATGGAGATCCGCTTCAGAATTATTATTATTATAGAAATGGGACAATAATCAAGCCGGTTATAGTTTCTGATCTGGCAATAACGCATAAACAGGGTGGAGAAACAAGTTTATGTATGGTAAGTAATGTGCTGAAGGGTAAGCCAGAGAGTGAAGTGCATCTAAGTGTTTATAATTTTCAGAATCAGATACTTGCCGAAGGTTATAGTGACAAAGAGGGTTATTTTCAATATTCGTCGGAAGACAAGCCATTTTTTGTAGCTGCCAGAAAAAAAGATCAGCAGAGTCTTTTAAAACTGGGTTATGGAAATTCCTGGGAAACCAGTACTTTTGATGTGGGAGGAGTTACCGGCACTTCGGAGAAACTGCAGGCTTATATTTATACAGAACGGGGAGTATATCGACCCGGAGATGAGATTAATTTTGCTATCATCATGCGCAATCCAGATGGCAGTTTCCCCGAGAACCATCCTCTGGGAATCGAGATTTATGATCCTCATCAGGTAAAAATATATGAAACTGTACTTAAAAACGGTAAAGATGGATTTTATCATTTACCGTTTTCTACTGAAACCGGAGACCCCACAGGTACCTGGCAGCTTAAAGTTAATGTGGGAGATAATGAGTTTCGTCAGGTATTTCATGTGGAAACCATTGCTGCTGAGCGTTTGAAGATAAGTTTTGAGCCACAAGCTGATAAGATTTCTGCATCAGATGAGCAATTTGATTTTACGCTGACAGCAAATTACCTTTTCGGTAGCCCAGCCGCTGGTTTACAAGTAAATTTTAGCTATAATACAACTAGTGCAGATAAAAGTTTTAGTCAAACAAAGTGGAATAGATTTTCCTTTGTCAATGCCAGTCAGAAAGTGCAAACTTTGGATAATAATAATAGATTTAATTCAGTTCTTGATGAGGAAGGTAAAAGCATTTTAACCTGGGAACGTCCTGAAGGCAATGAATTCCGCTCAGCAGGCTTAGTTCGTATAAATGCCGATGTGATAGATAAAGGTGGACGCGCAAGTAAGGAATCTATCAGGCTTTTATGGGATCCTTGGGAATATTATGTGGGACTTCATTCAGCCAGCAGCTATTTGAGCAAAGATGAAGATAATGAAATGGAAATTGTGCTACTGGATACCAAAGGAGAGTTGGTTGCCGGGCAGAATTTGCAAGTGCGCGTATATGAAAATGACAGCTACTGGTGGTGGGAATATGATAATTATTCCAGCTACCGGATGAGTTATAAACAGGCAGAATCCACTCATTTAGTGCAAAATGAGACAATTCTTTCGGGCTATGAGCCTATCAAGTATAAACTGCCGAAAGTGCAGGGTCACAATATTCTGGTGGAAGTTACTCATCAGTCTAAAGGTGAAAAAGGGCATGTAAGCTCAAAATTCTTTTATACCTCACGGCACGCTTTAGGCAGGGATAAAGATGAAGCTGGACTTCTGGAAATTTTATCAGATAAGACAGAATATAAGCCCGGAGAAATTGCTCATCTTAGTTTTCCGGTGAATTCCAATACACGCACGATGGTGACAGTGGAAAAGGAAGATCAGATATTGGATTGGTGGTGGTATGAATCTCCAGCCGGAAAAACTCAGGCAGACGTGAAAATTGCTATTAATAAAGATATGCAGCCGGGTGTGTATACCACTATCTCAGTTATCCAGGGGCAATTGACCAGTAATAATGACCGTCCTCTGCGGATGTATGGCATTATACCTTTGAAGGTGATCGAAAAAAGTACAATTGAATACCTGGAAATGAAAGTACCTGAGATAATCTGCCCTCAGGAGAAATTCACCTGTGAAATACAGGCAACTCCTGGTAGGGAAACACAGATCACTGTAGCTGTAGTGGATGAAGGCTTACTTTCCTTAATGTATTATGTATCTCCTGATCCCTGGAATTATTTTTATCGCAAAAAAAGACTGGAAGTAGAGAGTTGTGATAATTTTGATAAAATAATAGATCTCGAGAATGGTGATATTGCCAGTCATTTTGCTATTGGAGGTGGAATATATACGGAAGATAGCATCTCCGGTACTGCCTTATCAGTGGGGTCAAGGCAGGTTGAATTGACCAAAATGAAGCGGTTCAAGCCAGTATCAATGTTTTCAGGAATTATCACTGCTGATAAAAATGGCAAAGCAAAAGTGGAATTTATGATGCCGGACTATCTGGGAGCGGTCAGGATAATGGCAGTTAGCGCCAGTGGAAATAGATTTGGCAGTGCTGCAAAAACTGTGGCAGTGCGCAAGGAACTGATGGTGAATCCCACTCTGCCCAGAGCTTTGGCACCTGGGGATAAATTCAGCATTCCAGTAGAAGTTTTTAGTTTTGAGGAAGCTATCAAAGGAGCTCAGGTAAATATTTCAGCTACAGGACCAATAACTTTTACAGGCGGAACCAGTGCTGAAGTAACCTTGAATGACCGTGGTGAAGGGCTCGTATTCTTTACTGCAGAAATGCAGAATGATCTTGATCCGGTGAGTATTACCGTACGGGCACAATCCGGTAAATATGAGCATGAACGGGTAACTGATATCCCGGTAAGGCCTTTGCAGCCTTTCCAACTGGTTTCTGAAAGGGAAATTATTCAGGCCGGAAAAAGTACAGTTCTTGATATTAATAAGGATGGCTTAAAAGGTACTGAAAGCTCACAAATCGTCTTTAGCAGACCAGGTTTTTTTAATTATAATAAGCATTTCAAGTATCTGGTGAGATATCCCTATGGCTGCCTGGAACAGACAGTCTCTTCTGTATTCCCGCAATTATTTATCTCCAGCCTGATAGATAAGAATACGAGTGCTCAGCTTTTGGGTAATATTGACAGGAATATTGAAAAGGGATTGCAAAAGATGGCTGAATATCAGAATTATTCCGGTGGATTTGGCTATTGGCGTGGATCTACAACAATAAATCTCTGGTCAACCATCTATACGGCGCATTTTCTGATAGAAGCATCAGAGAGAGGTTATTATATTCCCGGAGCAATGCTGGAAAAGGCTTTGAATTACATGAGCAAAACCGGGATAAGTGGGATTTATACAGAAGATAAAGGCTTACTCAAAGTACAATCTTATCAGCTATATGTGCTGGCAAGAGCCGGTAAACCTCAGATAAATATGATGAATTATTTATGGCAAAACCGCTTTCAGCAGCTTGATAACACCAACCGCTGGCTACTGGCTGGAGCATATCAGGCAGCAGGACAAAGTGATATGGCAGCTAAAATTGCCAAAGAAGCCGGAAAAGATGTAAATACGGTGAATAGCCATTACCGTTATAATTATGGTAGTAATGAAAGAGATCGGGCCATAATCCTGGCTATTGCCAGCGATCTGGGTCAAGATGAGATTGCCAGAAAACTTTATGATAACCTGGCTGGCAGTATGAATGAAAACCGGTATTATTCTACTCAATCCCGGGCTTTTATGCTCTGGGCATTATCCAGCTATGCAGAGAAACATCCGGAAATGTTCTCATCTGAACCTGTGAAGGGATATGTAGAAGAAAACGGGCAGAAGAAAACATTTGATATCAGTGGTAATGACTGGAAATATAATTTGAATGATCCAGATAATATTAAAGTAATACTTGAAAATGATTCTGCCCCGGCAGCGTTTACTTTATATTATGACAGGATCCCTGCCAAAGCCGGGCCTGAGATCACAAACAGCAGCTTCAGTCTGAAACGGAAATTAACTGATTCTAATAAAAAAACTATTGCTCTGGATGAGCTGAAACAGGGAGAGGCATATACCCTTTCTATTACCCTGACCCGTAAGGAAAAGGTGAATGTGGAAAACATGGCATTAACCCAGATATTACCCACTGGCTGGGAGATCATTAATGAAAGATTAGAAGGAAATAATTCCTATAATCAAGTTGCAGATTATATAGATATTCGTGATGATCGCATCATGTGGTTCTTTGATTTTAAGAATAGAAATAATGATAATTCCCGGACATACAAAGTGAAGATAAGAGCGGTGACAGCGGGGGAATTTGAATTGCCTCCCACTTATCTGGAAGCCATGTATCAACCTGATTACACAGTATCATTGCCAGGAGGCAAAATAGTTATCAGTAAATAGAAGTTCGCATTTGCACCAGGCTGAGATCTTGGGAATTGACCGTCACCATTGCGGAGGTCTGGCGACCATTCGCAAGGTAACTTGCTAATCCTCGATTATTATCAGGGGTATGCGCATCTCATCAGGTGTCATGCCGCCATGATAGCCTTGGAACTTGATCCCGCTGCTGCCTAATACCGTGTCTTTGAGCACATAATTATCCCTCATCAGCAGGATATAATCACCAATCCGGTCACGGAACCGGGGGTTTTCAATGCCCTTGCCATACCAGCCTTTATCAATAACTTCCTGACGGCTTAAGATTTCGCAGTACTCATTCATCTGAGTACTCACATATTCCTCAAATTTCTCTTTGTATTCCGGTTTTATGTAGCAATATGGTACGCGTGGTTCACCTGAGAAGGGCAGATTCAGCATTTTATCCAGTTCAGGGAATTTACTTTTATCTAGTTCCTTATCAGGAGTTACCTTCAACATTCCATGATCAGTGGAGATCAACAGGATATAGTTCTTTTTATGCAGTTTTGTGTGGAGATATTCAATCGCCTGACACAGCTCAGCAAAATGAGCAGCGGTTTTTGCCCCATCAGGTCCATCGCGATGCTCAATATGATCAAGTTTGCTCCAGTAGCCATAGATATATTTCGGTTGTTTAGTTTTCTTCTTAGCTGCTTTGATAATATTGCGGGTGAATCCTTTCAGGTCTTTATAGGGCAGGGTATTAGCACTTCCTGTAAGGTAACGGGTTACTGGAGTGTTAACCAGTGATTTACTGGTGATACTAAAAACTTCCCGCTGGAAAGTGTCATAGATACTTCCGCAGTCTAATACTTTTGCAATATCGATCCCGCTCTTTTCATATCCTTCCCAGCTATATCTTGAGCAGAAAGGTAAAATAGTGGAAGAAGCACCTAATTCCTTGAGATGCACAAACCAGCCGGTAAGCCCATGATTCCAGGCCGCCATCCCTGTTTGATAAGCTACCGTGGCACAGGCAGTTGTAGTCGGGAATATGGAAGTCATCTCAAATTTAACATTATCACCCAGAATGGTATTTTTTCCTAATTGCTCTACTAACTGATAACCCAGAGCATCAATATTAAGCATGATAATAATTTCTTTTTCTGCCAGATAATCTGCATCAAGTCCTGCTAAAGGCTCATAGATCGGCTTTGCTTTCATTGCCTTTGAAAGACTGCCCATAAGGTTTACTATACTATTACTATAATCCGGAAACATGATCTCTCCTTAATACTTAAGATGTTTTAAACGCTTTTCGCGTAATTGCTCAGGCGTCAGGTTATATTCAAAATCCGCTATCACTTTCTGCCAGAATCCGTGCATTGTGTTTGGCAGGATAATATATCTGCGTCCAAATTCAGCTTTCCAGGTTTTTACTGCATCTGATCTTTCTTCCAGAGTTCTACCAGCAAAGCAATCAGCAAAATCTATCAGATTATCTCCTATCAAGACCAGAACATCATATTCAGCCATTACCTGCTGACGTCGTTTTTCTTTAGAAGATTCTTTTACTTTGCATAATACCTGCTCAGGGACCGCTTGAGGGAAACCATACTTCTGGAGATTACCAATGGTTGCTGCCTGTTTATGATCTCTGCGATTTGTGATATAAAATATTTTGATGCCCAGGCTGTCTGCCAGCTTAGTAAATTCCAATGCACCTGCGATTGGTTCGCTGTTCATTTCCTCTATCCATTGATAAAATTCTTTGGGATATTCCCGCTCTCTGATAACTTCCAGGGCATTGTATTTACTATTGCTCAACACCGTCTCATCCACATCAAGGATCACTGCCAAAGGCTTCTGATATTCCTTTTGCGAAAGCCTCATCACCTGATCTGAGGCCAGGTTGTATGCCTGGTAGCATATTGCCTGATATTCAGCTGCGGTTTGATGATAAAGTACTCCAACAAGTGAACCTTCATCATTTAATTCTTCTGCCCAAGCATAAAACATTGTTAGTATGATAAAAAGTAAGATTATTGTTTTTCTCATATATTACCCCTGTAAAATAAATATTATTCCCACAATAAATAAAAATATTCCATAAAGTCTTT
>JAVCDJ010000104.1 GCA_030765845.1 Candidatus Stygibacter australis | reverse complement strand
AAGTAAAATTGATTTAGTCAGGGTATTGGGAATTCTCTCGGAACTAAAACCGGGGGTTCTGGCCGCTCTCTTAGTGATCAGTCTGATCAAGATATTTCTACAATATTTAAACTGGAGTTTGTTTCTGCAGCTTAATCCAGACAGCAAACTGACCTTTTCGCAAAAGATCACTTCCTTTTTTGTGGGTTTCTCATTCCGGATGATCTCTCCTGGTGGAGTGGGCGTGTATGGCAGAATGCTGTATTTACCCATCAGAAAGAAAGATTCATTTCTTTCCATCACCTATGAGAAAATGATCCAGAGCTGGTGCATCATCTTTTTTGCCAGCCTGGCAAGTTCATTATATTTTTCTGGTTTATCATTATTCCTGAAATTCATTCTGCCATTGGCAGCATTATCATTACCTTTTATTCTTTTGATCATCTCACCTTTAAAAAGAAAGTATTATAATTATTTTCGGCAATACAGACTCACCTTGATCCCGGCTCTTGCGATCCAGATAACCACAAATTTATTAACGATCTTTCAATATACAATATTTCTACAGAACTATACAGAATTCAGTTTTCTCTCAGC
Organism: Candidatus Stygibacter australis; assembly: GCA_030765845.1. Lineage (NCBI taxonomy): Bacteria > Pseudomonadati > Candidatus Cloacimonadota > Cloacimonadia (SeqCode) > Cloacimonadales (SeqCode) > Candidatus Stygibacter > Candidatus Stygibacter australis. Next base: position 4,742 of record JAVCDJ010000104.1, on the reverse strand, counting down.
CTTTAAAAGCGTTCCCTTAGTTCAAGCGGGAAACCTCATCCCCATAACGATTTCAGGGTTAGGAGTGAGAGAATATCTGGCAGTTCAGGTGTATCCCTCGCTAGGAATCAGCGCTGAGCTGGCAGTGTCCTGTTCCCTGATCGTATTCTGTTTGAGCAATTTATTACCTGCTTTTGCAGGAATAATTATTTTACTGTTCAAACGGAATATTCAAGAAACAAAGTAAATATATTCTAACAATAATTTACTGAATATTATTTTTTACTTGCCAAATAATGCCCTTTGCCATATATTATAATATAGAATTTCTTTCCAAGGAGAATTTATGAAGAAGACTTTAATTATTTTAGTGTTCATAGGCTTGGTTACATGCCTTTTTTCAGCTGATTTCCCAGTAGATACCAAGAGTGTAACACCTGTGGATTCCCCATTTAGTCCAACATCTCAATCAAGAATATCTCGCAATGTTCCTGAATGGGAATGGGCAACCGAACCCGTAGGATTATTATCCAGTTATTATGATTATTTCCATGCTTACACCTCTATTCCAATGGCTTCACAGCCAGATGATCATGGCGGAGGATTGTATCTTACATATCGTACTGCAGAAAGTACTGGAGCAGTTCACCAGCTTTCTTATTCTTATGTTGATGCCAATGGTAACGTGACTACTTCCGCTGGCGTTGGCTGCGAAGGAAGATATGGAGATTGTGATGTTGATCCTGAAACAGGAGATGTATTTGTATCATACCATCAGGTTTCATCTAATGTAATATTTTTGTATGATCTATATCACATTATAGGCACTCCGGGCTTGTGGCTTGATCCGCCATATACACTTCTGGATTTAGAAGTAGTACAGAATGATGGCACATATCCCTTTGATGATGATGAATTCGTATGGCCTAAGGTAAATATTGGACCTTCTCCTTTACCTGACCACCGCAGAGTATATGTAATTCCTATGAATTCTACTTCTGCTCATGGTTCTCAGGCAGACCCATCCGAAAATGTAGTAATTTGTTATGCAGATTTCACAACCGCAGACCTTGAAATGCAGAGTAATCTGGAATGGTCTTTTCGCACGATAGAGCAGATGGATGTCTGGAATGCTGGAACGGACGGATGGTCACGCCCACAGGTTTCGATGGAAATCCATGATAATGTAGTAATCCTGATGGGTTACCTGGCACATGATTTAGATCAGCCAGATGATCTGCTGGTGCTTATGAATGAAAATTATGGTGAAGGACCATTTGAGATGTACACTCAGGTAGCAACTTTTGATCAAGAAAATCCTTCCTATATTGAGATACCATCAGATTCTCTTAAATACCTCTTCGGTGATATTGTAGAATTCACCTGCAAGCAGGATATTATTCATTCCGGTCACTTTAACCTGGTTTGGAATGAGAACTACTCAACAATCAGTTTTTCAGGAAGTATGGGTATAACTTTTGACAGTGGTTCAGGACCTGGTTATTATTATCCAGGCTGGAATCAGATCTATCCCAAACGCTGGACATTTGATCTCACAAGTCACAGTTTTGGCTTCCAGGATATATATCCAAAAGGAGCTAATCCCAATGATGATATGCCAATGCAACCCTGGGATTTAAATGAAGATGGTATATATGATAGTACTTATGATGATGGGATGCCAATGTGGTTTGAAGACTGGCCAATCTATTATCATGATCCGGATCAGGCATTCCACATGAATGAGACTTTTACTGTCTCTAATCAGGAGATGGGCTGGGAAGCAATGCTCTGGCTGGATGGAACAAACAGCAAGAACGCAAACGATGGCTATGCCGGATATGAAGGCTGGGAAAGCTATCTTGAAATAGCGGTAGTTGTTTCTGAAGACTATGGCCAACACTGGTCAGAACCATTTTTCATCAATGCAAAATCAGATGATGTAAATTATTCTGACGCTATTGATGGCATGATCCCCGTTTATATGTATCCAGGTGACGAGATCGAAGTTATAGATGCAGAAAACCTGGTTGGCAGAATAAATTTATTATTTTACGATGATGAAGATTTTGGTTCATTCGTAAATGGAAATGCAGGTCTTGCTAATGGTGGTACTTATCAGTACGCAGCACTCGACGTTACTTTCTACGTGGAACCAGACGATGAAAACGATGAAAACACAATCCCATCTGTTCAAACCCTGAGAGCATATCCGAATCCTTATGTACCAGGAATTAGCAGAGCAGGGATCACAGTGGAATATGATTCCAGAGCAAATGCACCAGCAGAAGTTAGTGTATATAATATCAGAGGTCAGAAAGTAGCTGATCTTTATAATGGAAATCTGGCAAACGGCGAGAAGCTTTCAGTAACCTGGAATGCAGAAAATTGTGCTGCTGGAATTTATTTCTTCCGTCTTAATCAGGCAGGAAATGTAGCAGTAACAAAAGCAGCTGTTATCAAATAATTGATAGCAGGCTAAGATATTTCGGGGCAGACTTTATAGTCTGCCCTTTTTTTAATTCCTATTTCTTTTTTTCAGGCTTTCATCTGAATTACTTTATCTTATATCCAAAGGAGTGATAATGAAAGTAATAATGATCATCCTTATGCTCATTTCACTTAGTATTGGCAATAGTAAGGAGGAAAAGGTGAAATATAATGAATTAACAGAAGCTGAGAAGCGAGTAATAGAAGATAAAGGCACAGAAGCGCCATTTACGGGAGAATACTGGGATCATTTCAAGGCTGGTGTGTATACATGCAAACGCTGTGGATCAGCTCTTTACAAGTCACAGGATAAATTCTCCTCAAATTGCGGCTGGCCCAGTTTTGATGATGAGATATCTGGAGCCGTGAAGCATCAAATGGATGCTGATGGCAGTCGCACAGAAATAATCTGTGCTAATTGTGGCGCACATCTGGGTCATGTATTTTCCGGTGAGGGATATACAGATAAAAATACAAGACACTGCGTAAATTCAATCTCTATGGTCTTTGAACCAGTTAAGCAGCAGGAAGCGGCTTATGTGGCTGGAGGCTGCTTCTGGGGAGTGGAATATTATCTGGAAGAACTGGAGGGAGTGATCTCTGCAGAATCTGGTTATATGGGAGGCAGCGTTGATGAACCGGATTATTACCAGGTAGGCAGTGGACAAACCGGTCATGCAGAAACGGTACGGGTGATATTTGATCCTGAGAAAATTACTTATAAAGATATTATCATAAAATTCTTTGAGATACATGATCCCACGCAATTGGATAAACAAGGACCGGATCATGGGAAACAATATCGTTCTGCAATATTCTACCAAGATGAAAAGCAACGGGAAACGACTCAAAATCTGATAAATATTTTAAATAATAAGGGATATAATGTTGTAACCGAACTGGCAATCGCAGGAGAATTCTGGCTGGCAGAGAATTATCATCAGGATTATTATCAGAAAAAGGGAGGACAACCCTATTGTCATCGTCCTGTGAAACGCTTTGATTAGCGTTTAATGTTCCTGCCCCTTCCAGAATCAGATAGCAGTAGCAGTTCTTTGGGATATGGCTGCAAAATTATCTGTTTGAGGATATAGTCACTATTGAATCTTAATGCCCAGTTCCTGATCAATTCAATGGGAACTATGAAAGGCATGGAACCTCGACGGTATTCTTCCAGGATATTAAGAAAATATTGTCTTTCCTCAGGATTAAGCTCTTTTGAGAAATAACCAAACATGTGCATTAAGACATTGATCCTGCGGGGAATACTAGGATTGAGTGCTAATAATTCCAGTAATCCTTTTTCATATTCCTGATATATATCAGCAAGTTTGCTTTTATCATGATTCGCCAGGATATGACCCAGATTCTGCATCTTTTTATGGCTGTATGACATGAAGAGGTATTTATGCTGAGCATGGAAATCATATAAAGCAGCAATTTTTCGTACTTCTTTTAAAGCCCGGAATCTGGCGATAGAGAAGATATCGATAAGCCAGTTTTCTCTTAAGATGAAATTATGCAGTCGGCCTTCATCCTCAAATGCTGCATGTGGGAATTTTATCTGAGCAGCAGCAGCAAAAAGCCCACTGGTTTTAGCAATCATGGAACCCTTCGCAGCACTTGCATATAGCTTAATATTATTTATTCCGCAGGATGGTGAAGCATTTTTGAGCAGAAAACCATCAACCCTGTCCATTTTATCTAATATTCTTTGGGAATATTCTATCATTTTCAAGGTGCAATCTACTCCAGTTGCCGGCTGGATCATGTAAATATCATCTTCTGATTCGCCCTTTATCAATCTTACCGGATTGCGGGGAATACCCAGGCCAATATCAGATTCAGGACATATGGTGTGAAATTCCACAAAATCTTTTAATATGTTAACAAAACTATCATTAATTGTATCACCATTCCAGCGACAGTTATCAAATCCCAAACACCTGCTTACACAAATAACCGGTTTTACATTAACATAATCCATATAGATACCTCATTTATCGATCAATTTGATCTTCTGTCAAATGCTTTTGGGCGTATTTAAGAAAAATATCCTGCTCAACTGCAAACTTGTATAAATCCTCATCGATCTCATTAGCAGTGACCATTTTATCAAGAATTTTATATGTTTCAGATAGTTTTTTAGATTTCTTATAGGGTCTGGTTGCAGTGAGTGCTTCAAATACATCTGAAAGAGCCAGGATGCGAGCCTGCAGAGGTATACAATCACCTGTAAGTCCTTCAGGATAACCATCACCATTAAGTTTCTC
>JAVCDJ010000103.1 GCA_030765845.1 Candidatus Stygibacter australis | reverse complement strand
ATATTTCCACCTTTTGGGTGATTTTTTTATATCACCTGTTTTGTAGTTAAAACTATGATATAAAACACCCAAAAGGGTTCAAGGAAAATATTAATCGCTCAGGTTAGGACTTATTTAGTCTCCGAAAATAGTCAATTAATATATTTGACATATCCGCTTCTGTAGCCTTAGGGTCAAAATGTGCTCCTATCCGATGTTCCACATCCATATCATCAGAAATTGCTGGAATTATCTGAAATCCCCCCCCAAAAAAGGATAATTTTGATAATACTGTCTTGAAGTGATTATCCGCAGATAATTTCCCAGTTCTTTACTGATCTCAAGAGGTATCCCCAAAGTATATTTACACCAGCTGATCAGATACCCCGCATTCCAGGCAAAGGTTAATCCCATCAACTGCCTGTCATATAAACTAAAAAAAGAGTCACTGAAATATTGGATTGATTTCGGATCACGTAAAGTTTCCTGACGCTTTTGGGTCATACTCAGATAATTCAATGATATCACGATATTTTTTATCTGGGGATTATTATCGCAGATAAAGGGTACCTTTTTGCAGGTAAATGGCAATATTTCTACCCGCATAGCTCCACTCAATGTCCCTTCCCGCATCTCCGGGATCAACCCTGTCATCAGGTAAGAATCACCCAGGATCACGGTATCAATGTCTTCAGGGAGCACAAAATATCTATTATCTTCCAGGATTCTGATTACCGTATTCTTGGTAATAAAAGCCAGAATTGATATAATTATCAAACTGAAAACCAGAAATCCTATCAGGTTTTTTGTAAAGTGCCCAACTTCTTTAGAACTGAAAATAGATAAACTCATCATTAGTAAATAATCCCATTGTTAATATCAAAAAAATCAACCCAAAATAAACCAGATACCTTATCATCAAAGGATAGTTTGACACATAAGCTCTAATTGACACTTTGCGCTGTAATAATTGCATGGATGTCATTATGACCAAGGCGATTACCATCATCGCCATATTAACCGTGGTCAGTCCCCAGGTATTACTGAATTCCAGTTTTAATCCCTTAAATAAATGCGAAACTACATAAAAAGCGTCTTTTAGTGAATTTGCCCTGAAGAATATCCAGGCAAAACACACTATATGAAACGTGAAAATGATCTCCAAAAGTCTCACTATTTTTCTCTGATGCAGATCTTTGAGCCATTGAAATGGCAAACCGATAAATAAATGGGTAATAATATGATAAATACCGTGCAATCCACCCCAGAATACAAAAGTCCAGTTCGCCCCATGCCATAACCCACTCGTTAAAAAAACTGCTATGATATTGAAATAATATCTCATCTTACTCACTCGGTTGCCACCTAAGGGAATATAGACATAATCCCTGAACCATGTGGATAGAGAAATATGCCAGTTATGCCAGAATTCTCCGATATTATGGGCAAAATAAGGTCTGCGGAAGTTCAGCATAATATCAAAACCCATTACCTGGGCAGAACCCCTGGCGATGTCTGAATAAGCAGAAAAATCACAAAATATCTGAAAGGCAAAAAGATATGTGGCTACCCATAAAGGAAAACCATGATAATTCTCTGGATTATTATATATCGTATTCACCAGTATTGCTGCCCGGTCTGCTATCACCAGCTTCTTAAAAAAACCCCATAACATTAGCTTCAAGCCGTCACTCACATTACGGTATTTAAATTCGTGCACTTCCTTGAATTGAGGCATCAGATGCGTTGACCGCTCGATTGGTCCTGCTACTAACTGCGGGAAAAAGGATACATATACTGCAAATATCCCTAAATGTCTTTCAGCACTTTTCCTGCCCTTATACACGTCTATCGTGTAACTCAAGGTCTGAAAAGTGTAAAAGGAGATTCCAATCGGTAATAGCACTTTCAACTCCGGTACTGTTGCACTCAGATTGATACTGCTAAATAGATTATTTAATGAATTTCCGAAGAAATTAAAATATTTAAAAAAGAAGAGTAATCCAAGATTGACACACAGGCTCAATATCAGATATCTTTTTTTTATCTTCTCATCACTGGCATCCTCGATTTTGATTCCTGCCATATAATCTATCAAAGTTGATAAAATTATTAGTATTATATATTCCACTCGCCAGCACATGTAAAAGTAATAACTTGCTATTAATAGTAATACCCACCTGTATTTAGGGGGTATTAAAAAATATAGTATTACTACGACTGGAAAAAATATTAAAAACTTTATCGAATTAAATAACATTTATTTATTTTTATCCCTTTTATTATTAATCTCCCTTTGAGAAAATTTTCCATTTCTCTAACAACTTGTCAAATCTTTATTAATCCTGCTTTGCCATTCCTGCTATTTTAATTCCCAGATCTTCACTTAATCTGTCTGCTCCCCATTTGTTCAAATGATGAACATCAAAATATTCATCTATGGGAAATTCTAACTCACTGTTCTGATAATCGATCAAAATTATTCCATCATCCTGTTGCACAAACCTTTGGTAACTGGCTGAAAACTGCCCGTCATTAACTATTTCGACCACATCCGGATATGGAAAATTCACTACTATCAACTGGGCATTGTGCGAATTAACAAATTGCACGATCTTGTGATAATATTCTCTTGCTTCTGGAGTGATTGCACTATCTTTCCATTCATACTCTACTTTTTCACAATTATCCTCGTCAAGAATCTCACCACTACTCACAAATCCTCTGCCCAGATAGTATTCATCCTCACTAAAATCTGCTTCGGGATTTCCCCTAAGTTTGTCATAGATGTATTTAAGATTATTCTTCCTGTCCAGCATAGGTAATAAATAATACACTTTTTCCTTGATAGTGAATCCCTGCCAAAAATACTCCATCTTATTCCAGGAATTTTTCATATTCTCAAAAATGTAATATTTATAAGGTCTAGTATAACTTCGCGTTAGCATCTCATAATGCAGTTCCAGAACCACATATTGAATATCCTGATGTTTAAATCCCTCTCTCAGAAGATAATAAGTTGCCGATAATGGCTGATGCGGTGATCCCAGATTAAAACTTTCCATCCCGCTTGCCTTAGTGATCTTATAAGGATCAATGCCATAAAAACTGCGGGAAGATCCCGTCACCAGAAGCTCAATACTATTCTCTGGTAACTGGTAAAATTCTGCCCATTGCAATTGAGGATAATATCTGCCTGCTCTTATCCAGTCCCGCTTTGATTCTGATAAAGCACTGGCTGTCAGGATATTAAGAATAAACCCCACCACACAAAATAATACTAGTCTTGCAAATAATCTCCTGAATTTCATCTTAATTCTTTTTAATTATTTTACTCCCTTTATGTCCAGATTTATTATTTCCAGAGAAGATCCTTGACTCTTAATCATTATCTTATCATTTCAGGTTCATGAAAAATGTTATTATTATTTTAATATTGTTTGCTGGTTGTATTCTATCAGCTCAGGCTTTTAATTCCATCGATTATAGTATCATTGATACTTCCTTTGATCCTGGTGACGATTTTTACAGATACGCATCGGGTATGTGGCTGAAAAATAATTCCCTGCCGGAAAACCGTTCCCGCTTCGGATTTTTTGATCTTGCTGAAAACCAGACAAATTCTGAGCTGATCAGTCTCATGCAGAAAAAGAATGATGATCCTTTGCAAACTCTTATTTCCACTTTCTTCACATCCGGTATGGATAGCATTTCTATAGAATTGGCTGGAATTTCCGCTTTAGAACCCCAAATGAAGATCATACAAAATATCTCTACGAATACTGACCTGACTATTGCCCTGGCATATTTACAGTTAATAGGCGTCAATCCGCTATTTGAAATTTACTCTCCCATATATTGGGAATTACGAGGCACCCACTATCTTTATCTCCAGCGATCATCGAATATTCTGCCAGTTGATCCTGATCTGGAAATTAGTCAGAAACTTGCTCAGGATATTCCTCCACCTCCCAGTAATTATAATCTGTATAGCATCAAGAAACTGCAAAGAACTTTTTCTAATATTCAATGGGAGGAATATTTTAAGATCCTTCAGATAAAGGAGAAAAAAGCAGTTATTGCTCAACCTGCATATTTTGAACTGATAAATGATCTCCTGGCTGAATATTCTCTTGAAGAATGGAAAACATATCTCCAATGGATACTGCTCCAATATGCTACCAAAATTACGGAAAGTCATCCTGATCAAAATTTATTCGTGATGCAGACCATCGCATCCTGCCTGCCTAATCTCACTGGTCACCTTTACACTCAAAATTATTTCAGTTCTGAATCCCGTAATGAAGTGCATAATATCATCACTAACCTTCAGACTGCTTTCAAAAATAGAATCGCTGATAAAGACTGGTTGTCATCTGCTACTAAAAAGAAAATCGAGGAAAAAATTGATAATTTCACTTTCAAAATTGGTGAACCGGATTTCTATGGATCTGATTATGATAATTTACAGATAGATGAATACAACTTTATGCAAAATGTTTTTAACTCATGCAAATTTAATACACTCCTGAAATTACAAAATTGTGGCGAGATAGTTAAGAAAGAGGAATGGGTTGTCCCGGCTCATTCCACTAATGCCTGGTACAGCGCTAATAAAAACGATATCACTCTCACTGCTGCCTATATCAATCAGTTATTCAGTCCCCTCAATGATCAGGCAACTAATTATGCCATGCTGGGTCCATCTATTGCCCATGAAATGACCCACTCGTTAGATGATACAGGCAGACTCTATAATGCAGATGGTAAATATAAAAAATGGTGGAAAAAATCTGAAATCCGCCATTTTAATGAACTTACTCAAAAGCTCATAGAACAAAGTGAAAACTATATTATAATAGATACTCTGCATATTAATGGTAAACGCTCCGCAGGAGAAAATATCGCTGATGCCGGTGGCTTAAATATTGCCTGGGATGCCTATAATATTGCCACAGAAAATGATACTCCTGCCATCATCAAAGGATTCACACCCGAACAAAGATTTTTCCTTGCCTATGCCCAGAAATGGCGTGACATCTTAAGTGATGAACTTAAAAGAAGCTATGCTGCCGGATATTATCATGCTCCCCCGGAGTATCGCACAAATGGTAATGTGTATAATATCCATGATTTCTACAAAGCTTTCAATATCAGTTCCGGCAGATTATATAAAAAAGAAAAAGACAGAATAATTATCTGGTGAGACCACTTACCTCCCAGACAAGTTATCGAGTAGGCTATAATAATTCAATTTCTTTCAGAATGAATCACACAATGTCTCGCAGCCAATTGACCGATAATTTGTTTGATTTGTAAAATTTATAGGTCTAATAGACAAAAAAAGGTTGCTGGAATAGGTGGTATCTCTTTATTTGTATATTATTTACCTGCCTTTTTTTATATAGGAGTGTAAGTATGACACGAAAACGATGCCCTAAATGTGGTTCTGTTAACACCAAAAAAATGGTAAGCGTAAGCACAGACAACGTTATAAATGCAAAGACAGCAACTTAACATTTATCAACCATAAACGATCAGAAGCAGAATTGATAAAACGGTTATGGGATGAACATGTGCTTGGTAACCAAACATTGAAAAGACTTAGTGAGAAATATAACATTTCCACTAGATCCGTCCGACGTAAACTTGATAAATTTTCAATAGATCTTCCTCAACATGTAAGCGGAAAATGCGTGATCGTAATGGATAGTTGCTATTTCGGACGTAGTTTTGGAGTGATGGTTTTTCGTGATATACTGAGCCATGAAAACCTACTCTGGTTTTATATACATCATGAAACTTTAAAGGATTACATTAAGGGAATTCAAAGATTGAAAAACAGTTCTTGGGATATTCAAGGAATCGCTTGTGATGGGAAACGAGGACTTTTCAGAGCGTTTGGTGATATTCCTGTACAGATGTGTCAATTTCATCAGGTTGCCATTGTCACTCGATACATAACCCGTAATCCCAAGCTGGAAGCAGGGAAGGGATTGAAGGCAATTACTAAACGGTTATGTCATACAAGTCACTAAGAATTTGAGACAATGCTTTCACTTTGGGAACAGAAATGGAAAACCTTTCTGGGTGAAAAAAGTAGGAATGAAGAAACTAGGAAATGGCACTATACGCATCGTAGACTGCGGAGCGCAATTAGAAGCTTGAAAACAAATCTTCCATATCTATTTACCTATCAATATTACCCTAAACGATGCATGCCGAATACCACAAATTCATTGGAAGGAACCTTCTCCAAGCTGAAAACAAAATTGCGAAATCATCCTGGGATTAAGCCGTGGAGAAAAAGGAAGATGATCGATCAAATTCTCTCTGAATAGCAACCACTTTTGTCTATTAGACCAATTTATATCAATTTATTCTCTTCCCAGCGCATAAATCCTGAATTCAGAATACTTGTCAGAAGTGATCTCTTTATAGGCTCCCTCCGTAAAAGGAAGCTCATCTTCTCCCTTCCAGTGGATATAATAATCTATATTATACCTTTTTAACTGCTCCAGATATTCCTGATCACTTACAACTCCCTGCTCTCCATAATATTGCCAGTCATTAAAATATGCCAGCCACACGCAATCATGCCACTTGCTGTTTGATGCCACCCGCCCGGTAACCTGAAATTCCTGGAGATACCTGTTCAACCTCACTAAATGAGATTCACCTCGGGAACTACTCATCAACTTATGTGCTGGATATATCATAAAACTTATCAAAAAAACCACCATCAGAATGATCTGCACTGCTTTGGAAATTTTATACTCCTTGAATAAATAATGCAAGAGACTGGCGCTTATTCCCAAAAGTAATATTGCGCAGACCCACAAATATCTTATTACTACCAGTATTAGTGCATAACCGGAAAACAATATCAACATAGAAAGCAATAGATAAAATTTCCTGCTAAGCACAAATGCTCTTCCTTTTTTATATAAATACAGGATTAAACCCAATAGTATAAAAATCGATAAAAATGAATATTGCGAGAGTATGATCAGTATCCAGGCAATATTTTTAACCACCCGCAAGACCTGATACAAAAAATTCTCTACAGATGACGTCGCCGACCAGTCAACCATCTTTGTATAACTGATATCTTCCCACACGCTGGTCGCACTGTTGTAAGGCGGTGGCAGCAGTCCCCGCAGATGCATTGGAAAATCCTCTGTTTCAGGTCCAACAATTGCATGGTTGAATTTACCCGATGAACCTATCGTTACGTGTCCATACTTAGCACTGATTGTCAATATCCACGGCACTGTAAGCAGCAAAAAAACCAGCATGCCAGCCATATAGCACCAGGCAAGCTTTCTCTTTTCACTTCTATCTGTGCCTGTCATTATAAATAATATTATGGAAACAAAATAATGAACTATAAAAAAAGGAAGTCCATAGGCTTTGGTTAAATATAAAAGACCTCCCACCAATCCACTAAAGATAGCGTAAATGAGTTTCTTGTTTTCGCGCAGGTTTAACATGATATTCAGGTATAATAATAGAAAAAAGGCGAAAAGAAAGTCGGAGGTAACACCGTTGTATGCAAAATATAATGTGCATATTGAAGTCACCAGCAGCAGATACTTCTTTATCTTTCTGTTCATATTAAGCTTCATGTAATACAAATCTGCCAGCCAGATGAATATGAGACCAACTAATAGCCCCAATACTTTCGCTGCCATTGGTGCCGATATGCCAACAGCTAAAAAAGGCAGCAGTAACCACGAAAATAAAGGACCCCAATATCCATTCACTGCATTAGCAAAATCTCCTGCCAGATACTTCTCGGCAATGCTGAAATAGGAAAATCCATCTGGATTGATCGAATATAAAAAATTGGGTAGTAAGATTATTCCCAATACCAGAAATAATACTGCGGAATAAAGATAATCACCTTTAAATTTTGCTCTTTCTGATTTTTCTCTCATCTGCTGTTATCCCTCCTTTCCATAAATTTCTTTACCTTCCCTAAAATCGATAAATAGCACACACTCGAACAATTTAAATATTTATTATACTTTAGTAAAGATTTTTCTCATCTCCTCACACACCAAACCATTTTAGACGATTTGGCGGATGTGCTATAAGGATGATAAAACCTTTGAAAGAATCACTTCTGTTACCTGTTTTCAAACCAGGAACAAGTTAACAATATAATGGAGAATTTGTTACATTATCTACAATAGAAAATGCCTTACACCATTCCCCTACTAAGCAGGAGTTATGAACAGTACCCGGGACATGATTTCTGGCGACCATTTTACCCCAAATACATCTAAAAGGTATTAATTCTCCTTATGTCATTGTCTCTATTATGAATTACATTTCTCGGCTCTTTTTAAACAGTTCGTTTTGTCTTGATGAGCTGTAATATATGAAAGCTATTCGTTGCTAAAAATCTTACATTACATTGATCCGCGTCATCCGCACAATCTGTGTTCTATCCTTGGCACAAAAAACCTCCGGCTGGGATAATTTATTTAGTCCCTTTTTTAGTTAATAGATCTCGCTTGCTAATAACCTCGGTGACCACCTGTAGTCTTGTTCGTGGTTTTTTTTACTTGATAACTTAAAAATAATAACTGAATCTACTTTATGTTTCTTGACTTATTATTGGTATTATTGAATTGTCTGACTAACATATTGGCAGGGAGTATTTATGAATAGAAAGTTAATATATGTAATAGTGATACTAATTTTTATCATTAATCTATCAGCTGCTACAGTGACAGAAAGTGATAAAACCTTGATCATTGGCTGTGAACCGGATTATCCTCCCTATTGCATAGTAAATTCTGAGGGAGAAGGTGAAGGATTTTCCATAGATTTGATCAAGGCAGCTCTGGATACTCAGAATCTTAAGTATGAGATCAAAGTAGATATATGGAACAATCTTAAATTTGCTTTGTATGAGGGAAAGATTGATGCCTTGCCTTTAGTGGGTAGAACTCCTGAGCGCGAACCATATTTTGACTTTACTTTCCCATATATCTCACTTCACGGGGCAATATTTGTGCGCAAGGGTGAACATCGTATCAAATCCATCAGCGATTTGAAGGATAAAGAAATTGTTGTGATGGCAGGAGATAATGCTGAGGAGTTTGTACGCAGAGGCAATGTCTCAGACTTTATAATAACTACCAGCACGTTTCAGGAAGCCTTCGAGGAATTGGATAAAGGAAATTATGATGCTGTCATCACCCAAAGAGTGATGGGCTTGCATTTATTGAATGAATTAGAGATATTTTCCATTGCCCCCTTAAGTATCGATCTTAGTGATTTCCGGCAGGATTTTTGTTTTGGTGTGAAAGAAGGTAATAAGGAATTGCTGGCAAAATTAAATGAAGGTCTGGCAGTTATAATCTCTAATGGAGATTTCAAGGATATATCTCAGAAGTGGTTCACTCCTGAATTAGACCATTCACTGATGAATAAGTATAACATGAAAATGGCTGCTTATATTTTTATCCCCCTAATTTTGTTTCTCCTGATTGTGATGCAGATCTATATGCGAAAAGAGATAAAAAGAAAAACAGCAGTCCTGCAGGAAGAAGTAAAGGAACATGAAATTGCTCGAAAGAAACTTATAGCCAGTGAAAAGAAATTCCGCAGTTATGTTGATAAGGCACCTACAGGTATATTTGTCTCAGATGAGGAGGGCTATTATCTGGATGTAAATTCTGCAGCCTGCCGTATTACAGGCTATGATCGGGATGAATTGATCGGCATGCACCTGAGCGAGCTTATTGATCCTGAATACAGGAAAGAAGCGGAGAAATCATTTGCATCTTTATCAGAAACCGGGGAAAGTTCCGGTGAGATTCCCTTTATTACTAAATCAGGAGAAAAACGCTATTGGAGAGTTGATGCAAGTGTGCTAACTAATTATACTTTTCTGGGATTTGCAGTTGATACCACTGATAAATGGCTCGCTAATCATGAATTGCAGAAAAGCCGTGATCAGCTTCAGAATTTATTCGATAATATGATCAGTAGTTTTGCTTTTCATAAGCTCATTCTGGATGAAGCAGGCAAACCGTTAGATTTTGAATACATTGAAGTTAATAGAGCTTTTGAGAAGATGTTAGGCATAAAAAAAGAAGATATAATTGGCAAGAGGTTTGCAGAAGCATTTCCTGGAATCGAAAATGATCCGGCTGACTGGATAGGCACTTATGGAAAAGTTGCTTTAAATGGACTATCAATTAAATTTGAAAACTATAGTGAAAAAATTGGCAAGTGGTTTTTGATCAATGCCTATTCCCCGATAAAGGGATATTTCGCCACTATCTCTGAAGATATTACTGCTCGGAAAAAGAATGAAGAAGAACTAACCAAATATCGGGAAAACCTGGAAGAACTGATCAAGGAAAGAACCAGTGAATTGCAGGAAAGTAATAAAGAACTGGTTCGCTATAATAAACTTTTTATAGGTAGAGAATTCCGGATCAAGGAACTGCGAGACCAGGTGAAAGAACTGGAAAAAACGCTGGAGAATTAAGACTGAACATCTGACTTATTCCCCAGCATTCAAATTATTTACGATATTATTCTAATATCAGAGCAGCATAACCATTTTTCTTGTAATACGCTCTCTGGAAGTTTTTAAAGTATAGAAATACATCCCGGCAGACACTGCTTCATTCTGCTCATTTACTCCATTCCAGATCAGTGAATAATCTCCCTCACTCAGGTTTTGATCAATGAGAGTAGCTATCTTTTGACCTTTGATATTATATATTGATAAATTTACATATTCTGATGAAGGCAGATAAAACCCAATACTCGTGGAAGGATTAAAGGGGTTGGGATAGTTCTGCTTAAGCTGCATAGACCCTGTTTCTGGAATATCGCTGTCGGTGCTGGTTTGCGGAGCATCGCGAACCAATCTCACATAATTATAAATGCGAATGGCATCACCTTGAGGGCCATGTCCCTGGGGCCAGTCATCAGGATTACCCGTCTTAGGATCGCTGCGCTGAGCTCCTGCACCATGCACATCTATCCAACTTCCCATATAACCATAAGCAGTCCCAAAACAAACATAAGCTCCATAACTGCCGGAATTGTCTTCTGTCCAATTTGCATGAGTGGTGCCACTCCAGTAGAAAGGATAATCCGTTGTACCAGCTTCCGAGGTGATAGCTGTGCAGTTAAATACAGGGTCAATTGCCGCTGTACCTGTTGCTGAAGGAGCACGGGTATAATCTACTATGCTCTGCAATTCTTTGACATTAGGTAATCTCCAGTCACTGTAACCCGCATATTCAGAACCTTCTGCTATAGATAATGCGTCTTCCCAAATCATGCCTTCACCTGTATCATCTTGTGCCCACATCAAACCTGTAGCATTATCTGTAACTGTGCCATCTCCATGATCAGTATAGTCATTGACAGTATATTCGGCATTACCACGCACATACTGCACGTAAAACTGCTTATCTTCCTGCTGCCCGGGCATTGGTCCTGTACCGTAACCCTTAATTCTCCCATCTGCAAAATTCACTCCGAACATAGTTTCCGCGTCTCCCATAGTTGTACCTACATATATTGTTGTACTGGCATATTGTGCATCTATCAGCCGTTCTCCGGCATCTGTGTCGCCGTAACCAAAGTCAAAGTAATCTGTATCGATAAATGGCACCAGATCATCTGTTGATGAACCCTCATAGCCACTGGGGTCTATACCACTGAAATTCATCAGTGAATACTGCTCTTTGATGTTGGGTAACCTCCAGTCACTATATCCTCCAGTTGTGCAACCTGCAGCATTCACAACAGCTTCCGTAGCCGACATTTTATCGTCATAATCAATGTCTCCATCACCGTCCTGATCTATAGATTTCTGCCACATCAAACCTGTCACATTATCCGTGACAGTGCCATCTCCATTATCAGTATAATCAGGTTGATTACCCGAATAATTCGCATCCTGACCATAAAAAGCTTCTCCAACTCCCGGTGCAGTAATTTCCATTTGATTATTATAAGATAAAGTTTGACCAGTATCCACCACCGGATATGTGATTTCCGCCATTAAAAGAACAAGTGAAAACAAGACTAAAGCAAATATTACTCTTTTCATAATTCTTTCTCCTTTTCCATTTCAATCTCATAGACAAGACAACCGAAGTTTATCTGCAAAAAAAATAGCTGAGACGGATATCCACGTCCGATGAGAATTTGAGGGTTAGAGGGCTAGAAGGATAGAGGAAACTTGGCTGGTGTTTCCTAAAAATTGTTCGCGTTTGTTCGCGGCTAAATAAATCTTACATTACATTATCTCTGTGTCCTCTGTGGTGAAAAATATCTTCCATTACATTCCTGATCATAAATGCTTCCCCCTCCCAGGGCAAGGATGCCCAGGTTACAACGGGTTTCGGGATAATGCAAGACAACTTTACTAAATTGTTTTACAAATCACCCCCTTATATTTTTCTGTCTGCAAAATACATGGAGTTAGTATGATTTATAAGAAATGTCTTGGATTTAGCATAATTCTTGCTGCCTGCCTGCTGCTATCTGCCCAGTGGCAGGAAACAAATGGTCCTTCCGGAGGCTATGTGAGATCAATAGCTTTTGATGGGGAATGTATATATGCTGCCACGGGCGGTGGCGTGCTGGTTTCAGAAGATGATGGCATTAGCTGGGAATTCAGAAATAATGGACTTTATAGCTGTGACACAAAATCCCTGGCTGTGCTGGGAGATTATATCTTTGTCTCTGGAGATGAAAATGTGTTCCGCTCCAGTGACCAGGGTATGAACTGGGAACCAGCAGAAACGGAAATGGCAAATAAATACACTAAAACCCTTATCGTCTGCAATGACGTCATTTTTGCCGGCACTTATCTATATGAAATTTACCGTTCAGAAGATTATGGCTCTTCCTGGGAACTGATAAATAATGGGATTGAAGGCGTGGAATATATCTACTGGCTGGCAACTGACGGCACTAATATCTATGCCGGCACCTATCTGGATGGCTTGTTCCGCTCAATAGATATGGGTGAAAGCTGGCAACCGATCAATAATGGTCTACCCAGCACAGACATCATGTCCATGTATTATTTCAACGAAACTTTATTCCTCAGCACCTTGAGTCATGGAGTGTTCATCTCCGATAATAACGGTGATTCCTGGTCCGGATTAGGTACAAACATCCCTTCCGTGAAAGGGTTTTACAGTCTGGAAGATGATCTGTATGCCGCATCTTTTGGCGGTGGAATATATAAATCCACCAATAATGGGGTAAACTGGTCAGTCCATAATTCAGGACTATCTGAAACTGCCATCTGGGCTATTGGTGCCAGCAATTCTTCTCTCTTTGTAGGCGTCACCAGCGGACATATCTTTCGCTCCTATAACCAGGCAGCATCATGGACTCTTGTTAATCAGTCAAACAGTTTCAAAGCTACGGTCGGCTCGCTTACCGTAGCAGGAAGTAATATCATCGCCGGTACCCATGGTTCTGGCTTGCATACTTCTGCAAATGCTGGAAATAACTGGACTCGCAGAAGTTCTATTGGTACTGTAGAAATCCGGTCAGTATATTATAATGGCACCCACGTGCTGGCTGGCACAGATATGCTGGGCATCTTTTATTCTACTGATAATGGAGTGAATTATTCTACTTCAAATAATGGCTTGGGCAGTGCCTGGATACAGGCTTTCACCTGGTTTGATGACACCTATTTTGCCGGCAGCCGTGATGCTGGGGTTTTCATCTGGTATGTAGGTTCAAATACCTGGATAGATGGCAATAACGGCATCAGCAACATAAATATCACAGCTCTGGCAAATGACGGCTCAAATGCCTTTGCAGGCACTGCTGATAGTGGCGTATTCCTATCTGATGACCTGGGTGAAAGCTGGATTGAGATAAATAATGGTCTTGGCAGTTTAAATATTACCAGTTTAGCAGTAATTGATAATTATCTTTTTGCAGGAACTATTGATGCAGGCATCTTTGCTTCCAATGATACTGGAGCAAATTGGTATCAAGTTATGGATAATCAATATATCCGCTGCCTGGCTGCTGATGACAGCCTGCTTATTGCCGGCACGAATACTGGCGCAGTAATGGTAAGCGCCGATCATGGAGATGTCTGGCAGAATATCACTTCTGACCTGACGGGTTCTCCGGTGTTATCATTATATGTTCATGAAGGTTATTTATGGGCAGGCATCAATGGTGGGGGCGTCTGGAAATATCCCTTATCTGAGCTAAATTTCCATAATTATGGTGATATAGATGATAATGGATTGGTAGAATCTATGGATGCCTCTATCGCCCTGCAATACGTGGTGGGAATAGACCCGTTGACTGCTCCCCTGCCCTGGGAAGACTGGCGAATTGATATGGCTGATGTTGACGGTGATTACTATATCACTGCTTATGATGCATCCCTGATACTCAGATATGTTGTAGGAATGATCACCCAGTTTCCTGCAGAATAAAATTAACCGGAGGTTTCATGTCCAGAAAGAAGCTGTTGATCACGAATTTTATACTTTTCGCGCTTCTGTTTATCCTGATATCAATTAACAAAGATTATCTGCGACCACAATTCAGTCATCAGCTTTATGGCCTGATCATCACTGGCTGCCTTCCAAACTTCATAGCCTCCTTTATAATCAGCCTGGCTATGCTGAATGCCCTGATGATCAAACTGGCTAAATTCCGGCATCTGTTAATATACCTGATCCCTGCACTGGTATTTGTTATCCTGGCTTTCGAAGAATTTGTCCCGCTCTGGGGAGCCAGCACCCACTTTGATATTTATGATATCATCGCCTCTGGCATTGGTGCAATATTATCCCTGCTGGCATATAAACTTATTCATAAAAGCTAATTATTCACTGAATTCTATTTTCACCCAAAGATTATAGTCCTTTTGAGATGGCATCCTTCCACCAGGCATACCACCGCCACGTTTTCCACCACCATCACGCATACCTCCACCACGAGGCATATCTTCTTCCGGCATGTCACCTGAACCCATACTCATTTCACTTCTTTCAGGGGCTTTGCATTCCAGACCTAATGAAATCTTTTTCTGATCTTTTTTCTGGAAACCAAATAACTGATCATCAGCCTTGTGCAAAGGTATCATAAATTCATATACGATGCCTCGATCACCTTGTGCTCTGGCAAAGTCAAAACCGGTTAGTTCGTTATTACTGTAAGGGACATTGTCATTCTCTTTATCCTTCAGTAACAAAAATTCAGGCTTTATCTCAATCTTCTCCATCATCATATCACCAAAATTATTTTCTCTGTTTCGCTCTTTTATCTCTTCCCTGTTCTGCCTTTTATTACTCTCCATCCCCGGAATATTCAGTCCGCATATTTTCTTTGTTTTTCCTTTATCATTCACCCACAAAGTAAAACCATTCATCAGCATTTGTCGCTCAAGATCAGTATCTCTACTGATAAAAAGCACATATAAGCTCTCATCATCATGCTGAATTCCAAATATCACATCATCTCTGTCGTTATATACTCGATTCCCTTCCCATTCCTGGTCACTACCGTCAATTAATACCGTTTGTTCCACCACATTGCTTTCAATACTAAGGGTTTTGCTCATGGCAAACACAGCAAGGCTCATAATTATCAGAGAAAAAATTGTCTTTTTCATTAAATTCTCCATTTAAGTATTTATCATTTAGACATCTAAAATGGAGAATCCCTTCGTTTTTCCCTTTATTCCACAGTTATCACGCGATCACGTGACGGCAGATAATCGCACTCTCTGCAACCGGATTCTCTGGAATCAATATCTGAACTATAGCCCAGCAATGTCTCCAATCTGCTTGATATTTTATGAACACTGCCACAGCGGGGACAGATTATCATCGTCCTGAAATTTATCAGGCCCAAAACCATGGGTATAAAAAAGATCAGAACCGCAGGAATTGTATAAATCAGTTCAGAAGATGCTGATGGAATCCTATCTGTAACTTTTATTGTCGATGATAATACAGGAAAAAACACATAAAAAGTATAAAGTAATGTCCCGAGCAGGCATGATACAAAAAAACCACCAGTGACAGGCATATACACCCTGCTGACTTGAAATCCTGCTCCAATATTCCGCTGTTTGAGCTTATCCAGTCTTTCAGGATCACTATTGATCTCATCTAATATGGGATCATATTTATCAATCCGGTTTTTTACAAAGCGATTTGAAAGCAGTCCAGGAGCAAAATTTACCAGCAGAATTCCAAAAGGACCCAAAAATAAACCTGCCAAATAACCCTTGCCGCTGCCTGTCTCCTTAAAAAATCTGCGACCCGCTATCACTACACATAAGAGATGCAGAAATGCCTTTATAACAATCATCATTAACTCCTATAAATAACAAAATCGTTAAACTGCTAGCAGTTTAACGATTTTGTCCTTATTAATTACTATTTATTATTTTATAAGTATCATCCGAGATACTTTGCTGCCAATCCCATCACCTGACAATTGATAGAGATAGATTCCAGCACCCACTAATTTTCCCGCAGCATTACGGCAATCCCATTCTACTTCATTTCTTTCAGCAGACAGGCTTCTCACTTTCTGCCCACGAATATTATAAATATCAATCTGGGCATCTTTCATTTCCCGAGGCAGATCGCATCTCAAAGTGGTACTTCCCGTAAAGGGATTAGGATAATTGCTTATCTGCACCAGATAGGATTCATCGATGTTTTCTTCACTCACTGCCAATGTGGTCAGATCTATTCTCTGGATAAAAAGCGCAGGATCAGGTTCTGGTAAAAATGCCCCACGATTATCACGCCATAAGACAATGCTGTTTCCGGCATCATCTATCCCGGAACTCACCAGCCTTTGATTATAACTGTGTTGACAAACGATAATACCTTCTTCAGGAACTCCAGACACAAGACTCCCATCAGTATTGAATATCTTAGCATAAAGATCTTCATTATCCATATCTGTCCAATAAACCACCATAATATCCTGCCAAATATCTAAACTGCTGTAACAGGTACCCGCAGTTACGGCTGTATTCTCACTCCAGACAGCATTTCCTTCCATATCATATTTTCCGATCACAAGCTCATTTGTTATAGCATCATTATACAAGATATAAATTTCATCTTCATATACCTTTACTTCTTCAAGATACATATCATCAGACAGGAATCCATGTCCTCCATCTTCCCAGAGAAGCTCTCCCGCATTACTTATGTATTGTCCCCTATAATTATTTGACCAACTATCGATTTCTCTCCAGAAAACCAATACTCCTTCATTGCAGTTTATCACTTTAATATCTTGATAATTATAATTATCACCAATTACTATTCCCTCAGCAGCCCAGCCGATAGCAGGTTGACCATTATCATCAAGCCTGAGAACTTTTATCTGACTTGAAGGAAAATAGGCATTTACCCAGATCACCATGTCTCCTGCCAGATGAATATCATTAATATCTCCTTCATTATACTGAATAACCTCTATTCCTCCACCCCAAACCGGAGCATTATCTATAATTCGCTCTAAATGAAGGGTTGATACGGGATTCATATAATCATTATTAGTGGTTGACCAACTGATTGCAAAACCATCTTCAAAAGCACCTACACAAGCATCTAAGCAATCCTCATCTTCATTAATGAATGAATGACCTTCATCACCTAATAATCTGTTGCCTGCCAGATCCATTATCTGTACTCCACAATATTCATCAAAAGAATCTGTATGGTCGGTTGTAAAAACTGTGCAAAATGTCTCTCCATCATTGCTGAAACAGGTGGATTTTAAATCCTGATCTTTCTCTGGTCTGTCTGTAATAGGTATTCCGAATTCTGTAAATCCATTCTCACCAGTATAGTCATTGATCAATTGCACATATATCTGACTTGGCTCAAATCGATTATCTCTCCAGGTTATGATTGAATTCTCGCCGTTTGTATCCAGATAAGATTGGTAGGTAGTGCCAGATAACACGCTGTGCAATACCACTCCTCCCTCTTCTAATATCATATTATCATCCGCATCAATATATTGAAATTTGATAAAATCATCCGCGTCATCATCACTTGAATACGTCCAGAATATCCCTGTTACTTCTGATTCTGCTATCCCTATCTGATATTCATTACTGCCATAAGGACAAACATAAGAATTCCCTATAATTACCGGCTCGTCTCCCGATAAAAGTTCTCCATCACTATTATAATGGAAATATAACATTAAAAAATCGTCACTACATTCTTTCAGGAATACTCTCAGACCTCCACCATCATCTGCCATAAACTTTATATACTTCAAATTCCATGTATAATAGGAACATAAATAACTGCTGTCCTCCCACTCTAATTCTCCACCTATCGCTGATTTTTGCAGAACAAGAGTTGTGGTTTCTCCTATTCCCTCTTCCCAGATCAATCCCAGCTTATCATCTGATGTAACCACTGCTCTAAATCCTTCTCTTGATTCTGCACTCGGCTCACCCGCCAATTGCATTTCTGCATACTGCAAATCACCACTGGCATCTATCACATTTGCCAGATACTGATTATCTTGCCTGGCTACTACTGCATACTCGCCTTCTCCCCAGTTCAATAAAGCAAAATCATCTTCTGAATCCAATTCTTCATGTACAATGCCATTGATTCCCCAAAGTAGATTAGCATTTTTATCATATCTCTGCAGATAAAGTTCAGTTCCCTCTTCTGATAGACTACCTATTATTATCCCACCATAACCGTCTTTTATCATCTCAATATTATTATCCATTAAACCGGTCAATAACAATTCTCCGCTTTCTGACCAATTATCACCGATGCTGCCATCTGCCTCCAGATAGAGAGA
>JAVCDJ010000102.1 GCA_030765845.1 Candidatus Stygibacter australis | reverse complement strand
GCTGAACAGGGGGATATCGTCTATGGGTTTGTCAATCAAGAGTGCCGCGGAAAACAGCCCGTCAAGCTCAGCGAAGGCAAAGCATATATGACTATGAACATTCAGGGACTGGATGATCATGAGCCGGTATATTTCAAGATCTGGGATGCAAGTGCAGATTCAGTTTATGACGTGAATTTTACTACCTATACCAAACCTAATAAAGATATTGGCTATCCACCGGATTTACTGCCCATCAATGGTATTAGAGCCGGAGTAACTTTCTTTTTCCCGCCAGAACAACTCGAAATGCATCCTTATGAAGTACGCCAGCTTGACGTTGGATATTATTGTAATACTACTAAGTTCATTAAGAATGTCAGGGTTTTTGGAGCAGAGAATCTGGAAGTTATACCTGATGGGCTGATGATCAATATTACGACAACTTCAGATTGGACAGGTGATGAAGAGATTGAGATCGAGCTTCTCAATGATGCTGACGAAGTTATAGAATATGGAGATATATTAATTACGGTTTCCCCGTAGTTTATTCCGTTAATTCTCCCAGCCAGTCTATTAATTGCTCTCTGGATGGAGAATGAGCATTGCGGACATAATAACCGGAGGTATAAACTCCAGTATATAGAGCATCGATCAAATCCATATTCAGCATCAGCCCCAGGCAGAAACCCGCATTGAAATTATCACCCGCTCCTGTTGTAAGTTTGGGATCAGGAGTATAAGGACCATCCACCCAACCGGAAATATCTGCCATTGCAGCAGCAGCACCTTTCACGGGATGTATCACCACACTATATAGATTGAGCAGCTTTCTTAATATAACAGTTCTTTTCACGTTGTCAGGCTCTTCTATATCCAGGCAGTGCGCTATCATAATAGATTCCTTTTCATTCATGCCTAATATCGTTTGTGAATGCTCTGCCAGAGCAGATATCAAATGCAATACCTCAATAATATCTTTCTTTTCCCTTTTAGCAGGATCAGCCAGGTCTATAAATACTAAAGGATCATGTTCGTTATTTGTGATTAATTCTATCAAACCGGTAATAATAGTATTCATACGCGAAAGCATAGTCCAGTTCGTAATGGCAATAAGCTCTGCTTCATTTACAAGCTGAGTTACGCGGTCAATGCTTAGGGTATTAACCAGATTCTCCCAGTTGATTTCCTTGAGCGTAGTGCTTTTGCCCAGCATCAGTTTGCCGTCGGTGAATTCCAGGGCGTCAGTGTGCCCGGGATCGCAGAGCGAAGTTACGCTTTGGCAATTCCGCACAAAATCATCAAACACTGGATGCACTTCCGGTGCTCCCAAAGAGCCGATATAATGCACGTCCATATTGCTGATTGCCAGGGCATTTGCCATGATCACGCCATTTCCGCCTATCTTTATTAATTGCGGCACAAGCTCTATATTAGTGCTTAAGCCTGCAGCAGCAGCTATCTTATCTGCCAGATCAGATATCTTTGCCATTCGTGTGTATTCCGTTTCACAATTGCGCATGACAACCACATGGATGATCTCATCTATAAAGCCATCAAATCCTACCAGCAAATTACAGGGCTGAGTTTCTTTAGCCAGAATATCCTTGATCATTCTAAGTTTATTCTTCATTTTCACCTCAGAGAATCCATCCTAAAAAACTAAAATACAGTCAATAAAAAGTTATATTTTTATTTACAGAATATAGGGCTGTAGAAATTTGATACCAGATATCAGGAGGCATTATGTCTAATAATATTCCCCGCAGCTGCGGCATCTTATTGCATATCACTTCCCTGCCCAATAGGTATGGAATTGGCAGTATTGGTAAGCAGGCTTATGAATTTATAGATTTTCTGAATAAAGCCGGACAAAAGATCTGGCAAATTTGTCCCATTGGACCTACAGGCTATGGTGATTCTCCTTATGCCATGTATTCTTCCTTTGCCGGTAATCCCTATTTTATTGATCCAGATATGCTGGTTTCCAGCCGCTATATAAAAAGTGCTGATCTGGCTGACGCACCTCTATTTGATGATAATTACGTTGATTTCCCCGCAGTATATGCTTATAAAGATAAGATATTCAAGTTAGCCTTTGCTCAATTCAAAAATGAGATTCCCCCTAAGTTTGAGCAGTTTATTTTAGGTGAAGCTTACTGGCTGGATGATTATGCCCTCTTTATGGCTATCAAGAATAAATATCAGGGAAAGCCCTGGTATGAGTGGGATGATAAATTAAAGCTCAGAAAGCCTCAGGCGATTAAAGACATCAAGGCAGAACTTGCTGATGAGGTGTTATATCATCAGTTCCTGCAATATATATTCACCCAGCAGTGGGCGAACCTGAAAAAATATGCCACAGATATTGGTATCAGGATAATTGGTGATATTCCCATTTATCCCTCGCTGGATTCTGCTGACGTCTGGTCAAATCCTGAATATTTCCAGCTTGATGACAATATGCAGCCTATTGCGGTAGCCGGATGCCCACCTGATGAATTCACACTCACCGGGCAGTTATGGGGTAATCCCCTTTATAACTGGGAAGCACACCAGAAAACGGATTTTAGCTGGTGGGTTAATAGATTCCGTTCCCTTTACCGTTTTGTGGATATTATCAGAATTGATCACTTCCTGGGCTTTGAGCATTACTGGTCAGTCCCTTATGGACACCCCACTGCTGCCACAGGAATATGGCAGCCGGGACCAGGACACAAGTTATTTGCCGCAGTAGAAAAGCAATTGGGTGAATTGCCCATTATAGCAGAAGATCTGGGAGCAATTTCCCCTGCAGTAGAAAAGCTAAGGGATGATTTCAAGTTCCCTGGCATGAAGATATTGCAATTTGCCTTTGGTAATGAAGAAGATAATCCTTATTTGCCGCATAATTTTACCCAAAACTGCGTCGTCTATACCGGTACGCATGATAATGAAACCACAGTAGGCTGGTATCAAAATCTGCCGGAGCATGTGAAAGCTCATGTCCGCAGTTATCTTTCCTATCTTAATTTCACTGATTGGGAAGTAGGCTGGAAATTGATCGAAGCTGCCCTGGATTCCGTGGCCGTGATCGCCATAGCACCCCTGCAGGATTATCTGGGACTTGATAATAGAGCCCGATTCAATACCCCCGGCACCATAGGAAATAACTGGCGCTGGCGCTATACCCCGGATCAGCTTAATGAAGGAATAGCCGCAGCCATCAGAATGATGGTAACCAAAGCCAAACGTTAGAAATAGGGAAGAGGAAGGATACGCAAACTCGGATGTCTTCATTGATCACCGATCTTGCATAAACCAGTTCCAGAAAACCATCAACCACTTTCGGAGTACAGTGAAAATGTCACTGTGTGCGGCACCAGCCGCATGAAACTTCCACCAAGATCATTAAAATTAAATTCTCCGATACCATCCCTTTCTCACCTTCCGGTTCGACACATCGACATTCTCGATGTATTCCATAACCATCTGCAGGCAACCTGCAGGCAATCTATTGGCGACCCCCGAGAGACCCTTAAGGGATGTAAAGTTGAACGGCATGACATTATTGTGTTATGTTGATCAGGTTTACATCCCCTACAGGTCTCCTAAAGGTCGCCAGAAGGCTGCCTGAATAGTGCCTGGAGGGTTGAAAATTTACCTTGCGAATGGCTTATCGAGCCGGAGCAACGCATCGGCTGAGGGATGGTGAATAGTGAAAATAGCTGCCGGGCTGTTCATCAGATTTTCATCTGTTGTTAATGAGAGGGTAACTGCTTATAAATCAAGATAATAGGGATTTTGCACAGTCTTTAATAAATCTGATGAGTACATCATCTTAACTCAATAGCTTTTATGGGTTTAGAGAAATGAATATGCCGGATAAAATATGACAAATTATGACAAATTATGACATTGTATGATATTGTATGACAGTATGATAAATAAACCATAAATAGTTTGACAGGATAGTGATATGTGACGAGTATTGGAACTATGAAAAGCAATACAAATGGAAATGCAGATTATTTTATTGAAAATACCTGTCAGATACATGGCAGATATGGCGACAAGGTTTACCGCCGGAAGCGGAATGGGGAGCCG
>JAVCDJ010000101.1 GCA_030765845.1 Candidatus Stygibacter australis | reverse complement strand
GGATTATTATCAGCTGCTGCAGGAAATGGGTGAGATCGATCCGAATGAAAATATCCGTCCTTCCCAGAATATACCTGTGATCGTGATCAAGCAGGGCAGAAAATATCTGGGTTTTGTCCGTTGGGGACTTATCCCTTTCTGG
This sequence comes from Candidatus Stygibacter australis, assembly GCA_030765845.1. Classification (NCBI taxonomy): domain Bacteria; kingdom Pseudomonadati; phylum Candidatus Cloacimonadota; class Cloacimonadia (SeqCode); order Cloacimonadales (SeqCode); genus Candidatus Stygibacter; species Candidatus Stygibacter australis. Next base: position 5,899 of record JAVCDJ010000101.1, on the reverse strand, counting down.
GCAAAGGATGATAAGATAGGTTATAAATTATTCAATGCCCGATCAGAAACCATTGACGTGAAACCCAGTTTTAAAGGTGGTTTTAAATCCAGACGCTGTCTGATCCCTGCAAATGGTTTCTTTGAATGGAGAAAACCTGATAAAACTAAATTCTATTTTGAACTGAAAAGCAGAGAACTATTTTCATTTGCCGGTATCTGGGAAAAATGGAAAAACCCTCAGGGAGAGATTATCCCCACCTGCACCATAATTACCTGCCAGCCAAATGAACTGGTCTCCCCTATTCATGACAGGATGCCTGTTATCCTGAAAAGGGAAGATGAGGAGAACTGGCTCAATAGCTCAGATTCGCAAACTCTGAAGAAATTACTTGTCCCTTATCCTGCATCTGATATGAAAGTAATTCAAAAATAAGATAAGTAGAACTTGCTTTACCTTACTAAGACCTTGCGAATGGGCTTTAGTCCTTCGCAATGTCCGTTCTGAACAAAATTTTTACACTTCTAACTGGCTTATAGGTAGAGGTTTATACGCCTCTATCACTGATCAATCATTGCGAAGGTGCAAGCACCATTCGCAAGGTCTTGGTTGTAGAAATTGAACGGTCTAAACGGGAGATAACAAGTTGATTTAGACAATTTATTGACAAATAAAACACCCTCAAATCTCAAGTAATATAAAGAAAAAATAAATTCAGGAGAATAAAAATGAAAAAAGTGATGTTAATCTTAGCAGTCCTTTTCTGTATGATTGTCTTATCCGCAAACGACCTGTTATTTGAAACTCTGGATAATGGCATGCAGGTAGCTGTGAAAAAGAATACTACCAATAATTCCGTTGCCGTTTACGCATTTGTAAAAACTGGTGCAATCAAGGAAGAACAGTTCCTTGGTTGCGGGATTTCTCATTATCTGGAACATCTGGTTTCTTCCGGTACTACCAGTATGCGTACCGAGAGCGAATACGTTCAGCTGGAAGAGCAGCTGGGACTTCTCTCAAATGCCTATACCACCTCAGATATTACTGCCTATTATCTTTCCGGTGAAAATACTTATCTTGATACTATGATCAGCACAGTGGGCGAATTCATCCGTTATTGTGAGTTTGACCAGGCGGAAGTTGATCGTGAAAAAGAAGTGATACTCAAAGAGATGATCATGCGCTCCACTGATGTTAGAAGTCAGATCAGCAACTGGCAGAATTCTGTTACTCATCCAAATTCTAATGCTAAATATCCCGTGATCGGTTATCCTGAGCTGTTTAAGCAGATAACCCGTGATAACCTGCTGGATTATTATCACAGGCATTATATCCCCAATAATATAATTTTTGTTGTTACCGGAAATGTGAATATTCAGGCTACCATGTCTAAAATAAAAGCAACATTTGAAGACTGGCAGCGAAGTAATTACCCCCCTGTATTCCTGCCTGTTCAGAAGCCTTACGGTACAGAATACACCTTCACCAAAGAATTTGAGACCGTTAATGCCAAAGTCAATATTAACTACATCATCCCCGATGCTTATTATCAATATACCAATGAACTCAATGCAGCATTAGATATCCTTTTCAGCAAAAGACAATCACGCATTAATTACCGTCTGGTGGAAGAAGAAAAACTGGTCAATAACGTCTGGGCATATTGCTCTTTGATCCCTGATTCACATGGATCTAATGATGCCGTTATCAGCTTTGAGCCCAAAGAAGAAGCAGATATTGATAAAATTATCTCTATTATCGATGAAGAATTACAAATTGCTGCCCAGGACGGGTTCACTCAGAAAGAACTGGATAATTACATCAATCGCACTAAAGCTTCCCACATACTTTTTGAACTCAGACCTGACCGCGAGGCAAATATGATCGGTTGGTCGATTTATAATCAGAGCAATCCTGATATGCTGGGAATGCAGATAAATGCCCTGGAATTGATCAAGCCAAATGAGATGCCCACGGCAATAGCAAATATTTTACTCACAGATCAAAGAGTGATCACGATTGCTGAACCAATGAAAGATGAAAAAGATGAAACAGCCAGAAAGGTGGAAAGCATCCAGACAAGTCTTAGTATGCAAAAAATAGAGATCGATGATAATGTAGTCCTCTTTTATGATGAGACTGATCAGGAAGAAGTAGTTAATGTTTCACTTATGCTCCCCATTACTCAGGACTGGGAAACCACTGAAAATGCCGGTATCCTGGAAATGACTGCTGATCTGCTGATGAAGGGTTCCAAAAAGTATGAATCCACTGAGATCAGTGAATGGCTGGAAGATCATGTTGTGTCCTTAAGAGCAAACCTGGGATCAAGCGGATTGATGATCTATATCAAATGTCTTACAGACGATCTGGATCAGCTGCTGGAGATGTTCATAGATGGATTTGACCATCCTCAGTTCTCTGAATCAGAAATTGAACTCTGGAAGGAGAGAAATCAAAGTTGGTTTGATCGCCAATCCACTACTGCCAGATATCAGCATCTCATCTTCCGTAATGGAGTGCTTTATGGAAGAGATACCAGAACTGGTATGATGCTCTCAGACCTCGTGGTAAAACAAAAGCAATACACCCGGAAAGATATTAAGGACTGCTGGGATAAATATTTTAAGATAGATAGCTTTATGATTGCCATTAATGGTGATATTTCATTAGATCAAGCCGAAGATGCTGCTAACCTTCTGAATGACAAGCTTCGCAAGGGCAAAGTGAACGAACCGCTTCATAAATTGAAGGTTCCTACCTCCAATATGTTCTTTGAACAGCAATATGAATATGAGCAGGTCAATCTTGATATCAATCTCGCTGCCCCTGCCGTAACTGATCCTGATTTCAAGGTGATGAAAGTGATAAATGCCCTTTTGAACCGTATGGATGGTGGATTACATGAAGCTACCCGTGGGACAAATGATCTGGCATATTACGCTTATTCCCAATATACAACAAATATGGATTATGGTTTCCTGAGACTCACCAGCCAGACCTCGATAAATAAGAAAGATGAGCTCATCTCAGTGCTTCAGCAGCAGCTCGATGATATGATGAATATCGAGATTACTCAGGATGAGATAATTCAGGTTCTTAATAATAATAATACTATTCTCCGTAATAATATATCCAAATCACGCCTTCCTTCCTTGGTGATAAATAACGAAATAGACGGTGTGGGTTATGATTGGTATGATAAACAGCTGGAAGAATTATCAACCGTCACTCCGGATGATATTCGCAGAGTTGCTGCTAAATATTTCCAGAATAAAGTGACTCTTGTTTCCTTTCCGTCAGAAGATTTCCAGAGAAAAATTGAATAGTCTAATATTGTTGTAATAAATTAAACCTAATCTGAGCGATTCTGTTTTGTTTCAGATTGCTAATATCGTTGAGCAGATTGAGTTGTGAAAAATTGCAGGAATACCTTTATGGTATTTCAAAATCTTTCACAATTTCAAGATGCCAAAGAGATTAGTGATATGAGCAAATGAGAATCACTCAGATTAGGTTAAAGGCTGATTGCATGCAATCAGCCTTCTTTTTTCCATACCCTCGGAGGTATATTTACTTTTCGACTTTTATTTGCAGACTAATGGTATCACCATTATCATTCTGCTCCTCAATGAAATAGATATTATCTGCATCCTTATCAAGGCCCATCTCCAATAGCTGTTCCCAGTTAAGCTCCATAAGATCAAGCATAAAATTACCCTTCTGAAATTTAACTTTCAGTCCTGATCCTATCACTGTCATAATTGGTTTGAGCAATTTTGTAAGCTTGTTTATGGAGATGCTGATATCCAGCAGCGGTGCAGCCTGATTTTGACTGAAGATCTCCAGTTTCATTACTGCTTCACGCTTCTTTTGCTCCAGAGTGCTTAATAATTCAGCACCAGCAGCAGCACTGATAGCCCCATCAGCTATAAGCTTAAGAATACGTCTCTGTTCCAATGCCACGATTTATTCCTTACCACCATTTAGAGCACGTAATAATTTCTCAGCATCATCAGGTGTGATCTTACCCTGTTCCAGAAGCTCAAGTATCTTCATCCTGCTGCGTTCCTTCACATCCTCTTCCTTATTCTTCTTAATGTTCCCTGTTTGCTTGTTGATTTCGGATTCCACGTCGCTCTTTTTCTTGGCCACATAATCTGAGATGTTATCCCAGGTCTTATTGACCTTATTAATAGCCACATCTTTATACTTCTCAATATCCTCGGCATTATCATCAATCGTTACCGTGATGGTATCGGATATTTGACTTACGATATTCTTGAGCTTATCTTCTATATCCGGAATATCAATTTCGATATTACTGAGTTTTTCGGCCAGTTTATTGATCTTTTTCTGGATCTTAGGTGCATTCTCTTTCGTCAAATTTTCCAGTGTGGGAATTATCTTTTCCTTTAGTAAAACTTCTATCTTGTGTGAGACCTTACCCTCCAGATCTTCGTGATGATGCATCTTGTCCATCAGTAAGATACCGCCCAGCTTGCTCTCAATATCAATTTTTACGCTGCCGGAGCCATTAACCAGCTTAAATTCCTTCTCGTCATCTCCACTCTGCTCATAACTCTTATCCAGACCGATCATCACTTTACCTCTCCTGGTCCTTGCCTTTATATCATATTCCAGACTCGCAGGTACAAAAACGCTGATCTTGCCATGGCTGTTCTTAAAATTGAATTTTCCTGCTTCTATTTCCTCAAATTCATAATATATTCCTGAATTTACGGTCTCTATATCCGCTGCCGTAAAGCCTGCATTCAAGATCTTAATACCACCATTTTTATGCTCAAGCTGCAATTCACCTCTGCAATGATTTAGCTTCACTCCACCATTCAGATTTTCCAGATGCATCACACCTTTACTGTCCATAACGCTTATGCCGCCATTCTTCTGCTCCAATGTAAGCTCGCCTTCATGGTCCAATACCTTGATCCCGCCATTCACGCTCTTCACCTCAAGTTTACCCTTACAGGCAAAGAATTTCACGCCACCATTGGTAAGCTCATATTCCTGGTCATTTTCAATACTCTCTGTCTTGATCCCGCCATTCACACTTCTGGCACTTATTTTGCTATCCTGCGGTATGGTCACAGTTACCTTCAGATTTTTGAGGACTGCTGTCAGGTGTTTCTCTGTCTGCCTGATCTCCAGTTTATTGTTTTCTTCATCAAAATTCGTTTCCACGTATTCGCTGATTTCCTCACCTTCCGTCATTCCTGTGATACTTTCGATTTCGATCAATACACTTGCTTCCTGCTCGTCATTACCTATTATGTGTAATCCACCACTGTGTAAATTGATCTCTGCCTGAAGTCCACTCCCGGCAGCAAATTTGATTTCTTTTTCTAACTTCATTTTACTTCTCCTTCAAGTATTTTTATCGCCTCTATTACTGATATCTCACCTGTTTCCAGCGCAGATAATACTTCTTCTGATTGAGTGGGACGCGCTACAAGCTTTTTCGTCGCACACAATACTTCACTTAATTGATTCAATTTGTTCTTCACTGTGGGATATGAGATCCCCAGTGCCTTTTCCACTTCCTTGATATTACCCTGGCAGCAGATAAAAGTCCTGGCAAATTCCTGCTGCTCAGGAGTCAATGCCCCAAATTCGCTGATGGCAAATTCTCCCTCAATGGTAATATCACATTCTGGACAGTGATACCGCGTCACTTCCAGTTTCGAATTGCACACTGGACAATTCTGTAATCGCTTATTCATAATACTCTCCTTTTTTATCTTTCTTCTGATTTCTTGTCTCTGCATCATCTGAGGACAAAGTTGCCACACGGATTAATTATGTCAAGTTATATATTAATTATTTTAATATTTATATTCATTATCTTAATATTTGCATTGATTATCTTCATTTATATTGGCTATTATCACCTCGCCTATCC
>JAVCDJ010000100.1 GCA_030765845.1 Candidatus Stygibacter australis | reverse complement strand
TCATGGGATCATTATGATGCTGGAGGTTGGACTACCTGGCCTGAAGCTTATCTCATTCGCGCAGTTGTTCAGTATGGCAATGGAAGGGTTGCAGAACTTTCTCCTACTCCTGTAAAAAGAGTGGCTGCACATGCTGCAACTCCTGGAGAAAAAGTATTTGCTGATGAAATCAATCACAATGTAAATTCCAGCCGTGACCTGGAAAGCTACAACGTTTACCTTAATAATGAATATATCACACAAACCACTGATTTTTTCTATCAATTCACAGATCTGGAAATTAACAGCAGCTATCTTGCCGGAGTTTCCGCGCAATACACAACCGGAGAATCGGAAATAGTGACAGTTGAATTCGTTTATGCAGGTAATCATACTTATGGAGATATTGATGATAACAGTCTTGTGGAAGCTTATGATGCTTCGCTGACTCTTCAATATGTTGTAGGAATGGATCCTGCTCCTGCTGCCCCATTACCCTGGGAAGAATGGCGCATTACAGTAGCAGACGTGGATGGCAACAGCAGCGTGGAAGCGTTTGATGCTGCACTTATTCTGCAATACATAGTAGGTATGATCAATGATTTTCCTGTGGAAGGCCTAAGTAGATTTAATCCTGTTACTGCCGAGGTTCTGATCGAAGTAATTGATGATTGCCTTTACTTCACTGCTCAGGATAACCTGCTTTCCTTTGAACTGGAAATTAACAGCCATAAGGAGTTCCTGCAGACCCCTGAATTACTGATACATGACGCTATGTCTGCTTTTAATGTTGCTGAATATAAATTTGCCTTTGCCTCTGCTCAATATATAAGAGGTACTTTCCTGAAAATACCACTGCAAAGAAATCTGGATAATGAGCTTCCACAGAATATCAGTTTAACGCTCAAGATCAATTATGATAGTCAGACCAGGATCATCGATCTCACCTGTCTGGCTGGAGACACAGGTCAGTTACCGGAAGTTTCTGCTTTATTCAGCAATATGCCTAATCCCTTTAATCCCGAAACAAATATCAGATTCAGTATAAAAGCCGGAGAAACAGGGATTTTGAGCATATATAATGCCAAAGGGCAGTTAATGCAGAAAAAGAAGTTTCCTGAAGGCAGTCACGATTATTTCTGGAATGCAAACAACCGAGCTTCCGGAGTATATCTTTATCGATTGCAGACATCAAGCTATACTCAAACCCGCAAAATGCTGCTCCTCAAATAGGATAAACAATATCCAGCTCGAGAGTAATCTCGGGCTGGTTTATTTTAAAAGATGACAAACAACCTGAGGTTTCAGATTAGAACACAAAACTGGTCGATTGTGAAGAATAACTTGCTGCTGTTCTCAAGCTGAAAATCCTAACCTGCTGGCGGGACTCTTTGTCTTCATGTCCATCTGCCCACCACACAACGATCACGGGACTGAATTTGTCCAAACTGGTTAATCCTGATTTGTACTTATTCTTCCGTTTCAGTAAAATCTCATTTTCACTTCTAACAACGGTACCAATAGAACTGATTTTCATTTCTATCATCAAAACCTCCTTAATTTGAAGTCAATTAAAAAGGTCAGGAAATGTCTGTTTGTCCCCAACTTGTACATGTAGCTGATTCTAACACTTCCGGCAGTTTTTCGACTAGTATATCTCCTATCAAAGCATCGTGCATACCGAATGGTGTAATTGATTCTAACTGAATTTCCGAAGTGATCCGGTAAATGTTATCATAATTTTTGTTGAATCTATCAAAGCTTAATTCATCACGTACCCACATCAGAATTAAGATTTAACAAGCCAGTCCAATAGCTAATCCAAAAACATTGATCAGAAAAAATAACGGTTGCTTCTTTATACTTCGAATTGCTATTTTGATGTAATTCTTAACCAAGATCCCTCCAGATTCTTATATGTGCCGCTAATGTTTTGCATGTGCGGCGGAATCATCCCGATTTATCGGGACGTCGTAAATGAACAGATCAAATCGACGACACGCTTGTTAGCCGAATCATTTTTTCAATTTTTCGCTTTGAGCTTTAAAAAAGCAATGAGACTATCACTACTATCCATTATATAGTCAAGTGGAACTTTTAACATTGGATTTAGTTTAGAGCCAATGAAAGCTGCTCTTGAATCTGTTTGAAGACCGATTAACATTTTTTTGCTCTTTGTTAAGAATTTTTGACAATACGCAATACCAAGTTCAACACAAGCTCCTTCATCAGGAATTCTACCATCAAGAATGAAAAGAAAAATATCACATTCTAATATCATATCTCTATCCAGTTTGAACATCCTTTTTCGTTTTTCATCCTTTCTTGTTTTATCCAATGATTCTCTTTCTTTCTCAATTCCATCTCTTTGCGGTAAAAAAACTTCAAATCCAATTTCTTCTAGTTTAATTGTTAAAGATTCATTGAATGATCTTTCAGCTTCATTGAAAAGAGGCCCAGCAAAGTATATCTTCATTTATTCTCCTATTAATAATGTATATTACAAACATGCCACAACTGTTGTCTCCCAGGCAGTATTCGGTGATTGCCCGCTGGCATTATCAGAGCCATCAATCGAATTGACATTATAGACAATTCCTTCTAAAGGCACAAATGAACCCGCCAAAAAAAAATACCCAAAAATCTGTCACGATTTTGAACATTTTTAACCTTCTTCTATTAATTCATGGTAGTTTCAGCATGAATACGCATGATGCTTAAGGCTAGCTGCTGACATGCCCTTCTTTTCGGGTAAGTAGTAGTTTTTTATAAGCAATAAATACATCAAATATCATACGATTGATAGATTTGAGAAAACTTATCGTCATCATTTCTTCTAATCAACCTAAGATAATTAGATTTAATATTTCGTGAAATTTTTTCAATAAAAGTTTTATTTTTGAATAAATTTTTATAATCAAAAAAGCCCTCATTTTGCTCAGAATATTCTTCAAAATCAATATTTATATCAGGCGTGATTAATTCCCACATTTTAATTATGGAATTTTTTAAAATTTCCAATTTGT
>JAVCDJ010000099.1 GCA_030765845.1 Candidatus Stygibacter australis | reverse complement strand
AAACAACGCTTGTCAGGGCAACGCTAGAGTCTTTTGGATTTCTGGGTTTCACATTCAGATATGACCGTGATTTGCATGGCGGAAAGTACAAATATCTTAATATATGTCCCAGCAAAAAGAGTGAAACAAACTTGAGAAACAAAATCAAGGAGCATCTGCGATACAACGGTCACAAGAATCCTAAAGAGTTATCCAAAGGCTTAAATCCAATCATACGAGGATGGTTTAATTACTTCTCAATACGTGGAGTAAGCTATCCAAACAAGTCGAAACGGAATATAAGATATTACCTTATGCAAAAGCTAAACAGGTTTTATCGCAGAAAGAGTCAGCGAAAATGTAAGCTTTCTCGCCAGAATGCTTATGAGAAGTTAGTCAAATATTACGGACTATATGACCTCTCAAGCAGGTTCGGCTGATGAAACTGTAAATGCTTAGAGTGAACTTTGTCGGTAAGCCGTGTGCGGGAAAACCGCATGCACGGTTTGATGAGGGGGACAGGTGGATAGAATACTTGAAGCCTGTCTCTACTCTACTGGTTAAAAAAATGAGTTAATTATTCAATAATTCTGTCCAGACTCATCGATATGTAATCAACAGGATATATTTACCGTTTGTCTCATTTCAAAACAATATTAGTTTTGTAAGTGCAATTTTTCTCATTTTCAAGAAAATTCAAGTATATATCAGCCTTATTCACTGTAAATAAAGAAAATACACATTAATTGAACTATCTCTTATCCTCCCTGTACCTCCAGAGTGGGTTCCCTGTGGCTTGGAAGCAGATTATAATCACTTATATAAGTATTATGTAACATTAGTATTGTTTCATGAGCACAGTTTTATGGCGCATGGTAATTGCATTGATCAGTACTGCCAGTGTGATAAATATCTGCTACAAATTCCTCACTGCCATCAGTGCTATTCCAACCAGCCTGCTATCCTGGAGCATCTCCTCAGATAGCAGTAACGGAGAAAATTCTGTATTATAGGGAGATAGCAGGATCTCTCTGCCATCTTTGAACATGGATACTTTCTTCAATGTTATCTCGCCTTCCACATTTACAACGCACACATGCCCCTCTGCTTTGCGCCAGTCACTATCCTGACGAACTACAACCACATCTCCGTGTGATATATAGGGATGCATTGATTGCCCCTGGGCAAAAAAAGCAAAGTAATCATCCCCTTTCCCCGGCAGGTCCTTACGGTTTACTAATACATGATCCAAAGGCTCAGCGCTTTCTATCTCCAAAGGACTTCCACAACTTACAGCAGCAACGATTGGCAAATTATAATAATATCCTTCTTTCAATTTACGTACATCGTCCTCTCCGGAATAAAACATTGAACCTTCTCCATTTAATATCCAGTTAATGTTAATATTATAATTCAATGCCAGCTTATTAAGAAATTCTGCACTGGGTGTAGTTTTATCTTTACAGTAACGATTAATGACCACAGACGAAATACCAATCTTCTCAGCCAATCTGGCTTGCGTGAGGTGAAGCTTCTTAAGCACCTCATAGAGTCTTTCTCCAACTATCATTCTGCCTCCTTAATTCTTTCTGAATTATCTTGATAGATAATTTATATTCCCGTATTAACTGTCAAGTTAATTATATCATATTCACAAATATTTTTTCAGTTGACATAATAAGGCATGCTCATGATAAAGACACTCAGCTTTGAATATAGGAGTGTAAATGTACACAGTATTATTAGTTTTGCATGTAGTAGTCGCTATTGGGACTCTATTGGTAATTCTGGTTCAATCCAGTAAAGGTAACGGTTTGGACAGCACCTTAGGTGGTGCAGCCAGCCAGGTTTTAGGTGGTCAGGCAGCCCCTGCTTTCCTCAAAAAAATGACTCGCATACTTGTAGCTGCTTTTTTCATCGTTTGCGTTCTTTTGGCTTTTCAAAATAATAAACAGCGTCGTACAAGAACATCTTCAGCTGTACAAAAACTGCGCGAGCAGAGTCAAACAGAAGAAGTACAGCCAATGGAAGAGAATGCTCCATTGGAAGAAATGCCATTGGAACTTCCAGCTGCTGCTGGTGACAGCATCTAACTTATTCGCAGAAGTGGTGGAATTGGCAGACACGCAAGACTAAGGATCTTGTGCCCTCTTTCGGGTGTGCGGGTTCAAGTCCCGCCTTCTGCACCAAATAAATAAAAGAGCTCCATTTGGAGTTCTTTTTTTATGTCTATATTTATAAATTTGATCTTGCATTAAAGTATACCAATATTTCTTCTATAAAATTTAATATCATAGATTAAAGCAAAAAACTGACTATTGTCCTATAGTTGATGATTTTAAGGACTCTTTCCTGATTTTATCTCCTATAGGTCATATAAGTCCTATACACCCAATAAAAATCATCTACTTAGAGACTAGAAAATTTTTGAGGATATTCTAACCTAACCTAAGGGATTCTCATTTGCTCATATCACTAATCTCTTTGGCAGCTAGAATTTGTGAAAGATTTTGAAATACCATAAAGGTATTCCTGCAATATTTCACAACTCAATCTACTACAGATATTAGCAATCTGAAACAAAACAGAATCGCACAGATTAGGTCTAATTTAGCTCGTTATTGAAGTGGGGGACAGGTTAGATATTTTTTGTGGGATATGGAAATAATCATTTTTGGCTTGACGAAAAATTTAAAAAAGGAATTTTATAAATAAAGATTTTCTATGGGTGGAGTGATCTTAAAATTTGAAGGCATAGCCTTCTGGCGCAATATAAAAATAAAAACAGGAGTATGCATGTTTGGAAATTATTTTAAGATTGCATTTAGAAATTTATGGAAGAACAAATTAAACAGCTTCATTAACATTTTTGGATTAGTATTGGGTTTAACCTGTAGCCTTTTGATCCTTTTCTTTATTCGATCAGAGCTAAGCTATGAGAAAACGATCAGTAATTATCAGCGAATTTACCGTATTACAAATGAAAATCTGGAAGAAAACGGCAAGCACTGGGCAGTTGTTTCACCTTTACACGGTTTAGAGATAGCAGATTACGTTCCCGAAATAGAATCTGTGATCAGGATGGTATATACTTACAAACAGTTTATCAGCTATACAGATGAGAATGAGAATGTAAACCGTTTTCAGGAGGATCGTGGTTATTTTGCTGATCCAGGTATATTTGAGCTATTTGATATAGAGTTATTAAAAGGCAAACCTGAAACTGCCTTGCAAAATGCAAATTCTGTTGTCCTTACAGAGAGTTTTGCCCGGAAATATTTTGGTGATCAAAACCCAATGGGTAAATTCCTGGTAAATGACGGAAGCGGCAATGAGATGGAAGTCACAGGAGTGCTCAAGGATCTGCCATATAATACTCATTTCAGGTTTGATCATCTCATCTCTATGGAGACGTTTTATAACCGGATGCAAGGAAATAATGCAGCTGACTGGCTTGAATCAAAGGGGTGGGCTTATTTCTATACTTATGTTTTGATGAAGGAAAATATAGATATTGCTAATGCAGAGGCTAATCTGGTCTCCTTTACTGACAGCTTTTATCAGGAATGGTTTGAAGGTAGTGATGAAAAGCCTGCTGACTATATCAAGCTGCATTTCCAGCCAATAGAGGAGATACATCTTAATTCACATCTAGAGCAGGAGATGGGTCCTAATAGTGATATTACTTATGTGAACGTGTTTGGGTTTGTTGCGATACTTATCCTGGTGCTTGCTGGAGTAAATTTTATCAATCTTGCTACAGCCCGGGCATTCAATCGCATGAGAGAAGTAGGAGTTCGCAAGGTGCTTGGTGCAGCGAAGGCGGATCTTACTCTGCAGTTTCTCATTGAATCTATGATCGTCGCTTTGATCTCAGGAGTTCTCGCAGTTGCTCTGATAGAGATAATTTTACCATTTTACTATACGATCACTGGAATCCAGATATCTGTTTTGCATATTTTCAGATTAGATAATCTGGCAATAATTATGGGAGTGGTTCTCATTTTCGGTTTAATCTCTGGTATATATCCTTCCATCTTTATGAGCATGTTTTCAGTAAATTCTGCCCTTAAGGATAAAAGGACTAAAAATTCTACTACTTCTGTCATCAGACATTCTCTGATAATTTTTCAGTTTGTGATCTCGACTATGATGATTTTCAGTACTTTGATCATCTATAAACAACTGCAATTCTTTAACCATAAGGAACTTGGCTATGAAAAAGATCAGCTGATTGCCGTTCAACTTTATGGCGATGTTAGACGTGAAGCAATTGATAATACAAAAACTCTCAAAGATTATTTACTTTCATTTTCCGGGATAACGGGAGTTACCATGTGTTCCAATATTCCAGGTGAAAGATTGAGTGTAGAAGATATCAGAATGGAATCTATCCCTGAAGATACAGAATTACCGCCTATCAGATATCTGCGCGTAGATCATGATTATATTGAAACTCTGGGGCTGGAAATGATCGCAGGAAAGAGTTTTAAAGACTGGACTTCAGAGAATCCGGCTTTTATCCTGAATGAAAATGCTCTTAACGCAATTCAAGTTGATGATCCAGTAGGGAAGATGGCATCGAATTTTAGAGGGACTGAAGCTGAAATAGTGGGAATCGTGAAGAACTTTCATTTTGCCTCATTGCACAATAAAATAGAACCTCTGGTGATTGAACTTAATCCCAGCTGGTCATCAAATCTGCTTGTTCGTGTCTCTAATAATGATTACAAAGGAACACTTGAATTTATCAAAGACAAATTTCAGGAAATTGCTCCGGGATCTGTATTTAATTATTCTTTTGTTGATGAAAAACTGGCATCCCTTTATGAAAATGAACAAAGAATGAACACGATATTTCTGCTTTTTACTTCACTAGCTGTCATCATATCCTGTTTGGGGCTTTTTGGATTGTCGATTTATTATGCTGAACTTAAAATAAAGGAAATTGGCATCAGGAAAGTTCTGGGAGCAGAGAATTATCAAATTATCAATTTACTGACTTCAAAATTTGTTCTATGGATAGTAATTGCAAACCTGATTGCTCTCCCGCTTGCCTGGTTTGCCATGCAGAAATGGCTTATTAATTTCGCTTACAAGATTGAGATCACTCCCTCTATATTCCTGATATCTATTTGCCTGTCTTTTTTCATTGCCATGATCTCTATAAGTTATCATTCTATCAGGGCAGTTACTCAGAACCCGATAAAAGCATTGAAATGCGAATAAATAAAAAAGGGGCAGAATATTTCTGCCCCTTTTTATATTCCAGCATTTCTGCTATTCTTTTGCCATTTCTTTCTTCAAGGTTTTTTGTTCCAGTGCATAATCAAACATCTCATCAAGAGTTTTGCACTTATCAAATATAACAAGAGCTTCCTGTAACTGCTGATCATCTCTGATAGCTATCTTATAACCTTCTACGTCACCAAACTTCTTGCTGATTATATTGCTGGTAAGGTTATTAGTTATCCAACTCATAGTGCTGTCTAATTCAGTATCCGTCCATTCCACACTATCTTCTTTGGCAAATTCCAGAAAATCGGCGATAAAAGTCTGATCAGGCTCGAAATCGAGCTCAACTTGACGCTCGTGATCGATCATATAATCAACCGTAAAATTAAAGGAAAGGTTCTTGCGTCGTAATTCCATGCCCAGTCTGGTCATTTTGGCTTGCTTGATCTCCATATCTGGATTTACTCCACCACCACCATACACGATTCTGCCTTTTTCGGTATAGTGAACATCCTTGAGATGCTCCTGATCTGCTTCTTCACGCAGTTTTTCTATTTCATCCTCGCTCATATCTCCATTGCGAACCCGGGGATCTTTGATAAGCCTGTCATTAAGGTCTTTGTGAATGCAGCGACCAGAATTTATGTAATATTTAGCAGTGGTTACCTTTACACCATAACCATCAGAGAGTGGGAAAAGTCTTTGGACTGAACCTTTACCATAAGAGGTTTTACCCACTACTAATGCCCTGTCATAATCCTGCATAGATCCTGCAAATATCTCCGAAGCACTTGCAGAAGCTTCATTTACCATCACAATCACCGGATAACCTGAACGCTGACGATTATAACGGGTAAAATATTCCTGGTTAGCTGAATCTGTTTTTCCTTTGGTGAAAACAACACGTTTATCTTTCCCGATAAATTCATTAACGGTATTTACAGCCTCTGTTAACAGCCCTCCAGGATTAAAGCGTAGATCAATCAGCAAGCCACGCATTCCTTCCTTTTCGAGACGATCAAGTTCAGCTCGTAGTTCCTTGGTAGTTTTAGCATTAAACTGACGTACCCTGATATATCCAATGCCATTATCCATAACAAAAGCGTAGGGTATGCTGTTTATCACAATAGTATCGCGGATGATCTCGAAATCCAGCTCTTCCTTTACTCCTGGGCGCTTGATAGTGATCACTACCTTAGTTCCTACATCACCACGCATTTTATTAATTGCATCATCAGTGGATACTCCCACAACGCTTACGCCATCAACTTTAGATATCTTGTCACCAGCCATGATCCCCATCTTATATGCAGGAGTACCTTCTATGGGGGAAACAACTGTGATATAATCACCTATCTTATTTATTGTAATACCTAAACCACCGAATTCACCTTTTGTGCTTGTATTAAATTTCTCAAAATCATCAGGTTGAAAAAAAGTTGTATGCGGATCGAGTTCATCCAGCATGCCATCAATGGCGGCATTGATCAAATCATCAGTATTAAGGGTATCAACATAGTTCTGTTGCAGGTTAAAAAGTACCTGACTGAACAGTTCCAGCTTTTTGAACATGTTTTCCCTGTTGACGTCTTGAGCATCTACTTTGTAGCTGCTAACCAGTATAACTGCAATCAGTATCCAGCCAAACAAACCTAATGAGAGAAATATTTTCCCGGTTTCTTTTAATTTCATTTGCTCCTCTCTTTTATATATTCTTTTACTTTTTCTATTATTAATCCATTTATCTCATTTATTGATTTTTGTCCATCGATTATTATTATACGAGGATGTTTTTCTGCTAAATCCAGGAATCCCTTTCTTACCCTGCGATGAAAATCCATTGACTCCTGTTCCAGACGGTCTGCTAATTCAGGATTGATTCTTCCTAATCCTGTTTCTACTGCTACATCGATCAGAAAAGTGAGGTCAGGCTCATGATGATAGGCTGCAAATTCACATAAAAACTTGATAGAGGTTTCATCTATTCGTCTGGCTGCCCCCTGATATGCGATCGTGGAATCATAATAACGGTCAGAGATTACCACTTTGCCGGATTCTATTGCTGGGATGATCTTCTGACCAGTATGCTGGCTGCGACTCGCTGCATAAAGAAGCACTTCTGTCTCAGGCAACATTTCTTTATATGTCGGATCAAGGAGTAATTCCCGTATCCGTTCAGAAATTTCAGTTCCACCGGGTTCACGTGTCAATATCACTTCCATACCTTCACTTGCTAAGTTGTCTCTTAGAAGTTCTACCTGAGTAGATTTTCCGCAACCTTCAATACCCTCAAATGTTATAAATATTCCCTTCATTACTATTCCTTTATAAATCTTTCTGCCAGAATTTCTGAAATGGTGTATAAAGAACCTGACACAATCACAACATCTTCCTTTGCTGCTAATTCCAATGCTCTTTTGGTACCACTTACAACATCACTCGCTGTTTCATAATCTGCTTTATATTTTTCTGCATATTCCACCTGCTCTGATATCTCCGCTGCCCGGTTCGATTTATTCTTGCTGATGATCAATTTATCAGCAACACTGCATATATCATGAATCATCTGCTCCAGATTCTTATCCCGCAATATTGCCAGCACGAATATTATCCTTCTACCGGCATAGATATTTCTTAGATTTTTTACCAGTACTCTGATTCCTTCTTCGTTATGAGCTCCGTCCAGAAGCACAATTGGCTCTTTCTGCAATACCTGCATCCTGCCCTGCCACTGAGTAGAGTTTAATGCGGACTTCACTTTGTAAAGATCAATATCCTCATGACGCTTAAGCATCATTTTGATGAAAGCATTTATTGCTACACCTGCATTAAATGCTTGGTGTTCACCTATTAAGTTAACGCATAAACCTCTCCAGGTTACATTTTCATCACAATAATCAAAAAATGTTCCATCTTCTTTCAGTTCGATATTCTCAATTCTGTAATCTCTGCCAAGACGAATGATTCTTGCTCCCCGTTGCTCGCAGATGTTTGAGATCACCTCAAATGCTTCCTCAGGTATATTTCCCAAAACCACATCCTGGTCTGGCTTGATAATTCCCGCTTTCTCCCAGGCAATTTTTTTTATAGTGTTTCCTAGACTCTTCACATGATCAAAGGAAATACTGGTAATGGCAGCTACTTCTGCAGCAAAAGGATTAGTACCATCCAGTCTGCCTCCAAGTCCCACTTCAAAGATCGCTGTATCCACCTTCTGTTCCCAGAAATGATAAAATGCCATTGCAGTAGTTATCTCAAAAAAAGACGCTTCAAATTCCTGAAACACTTTCTTCCATTTCAAATATATTCTGATCAATTCCTGAGATTCGATATTTTTCCCATTAATCCTAATACGCTCCCGATAATCAACCAGGTGTGGGGAAGTATTTAAACCTGTCTTATGTCCATGAGCCTTGCATAGTGATTCCAGCATTGCACAGGTGGAGCCTTTGCCATTGGTTCCAGCCACATGGATACCCTTTAGCTTCAGATTTGGTTCTCCTAAGCGCTTTAATATTCCCAGCATTCGTTCCAGACCAAGCTTAACGTTGCCGGAATGACGCTCATATATATATTCCAGAAATTCTTTGTATTCCATCCAGTTCTCCACATAAAAATAGCCTGTCGTGTAGGACAGGCTGTTTTATTTAATTAAATGATAATCATTAATTTATTGCAGGTAATACATGATCACTGTATTGATCAATATATCTCACCAACAGACTGGGATAGGCATCCTGAAGTAATAACCGGTTTGTAAGGGCAATTTGAATCCGGGAACTTGGCTGTTCTTCCAGTTTTTTAACGGTTTCACCACTCAGCTTGATCATATTAATGAAATCCTGGGTGTCAAAAGCATTATCAGCAAGCATGTTGTTTAAATTATCCAGCAATGCCTCTTTAAGATCATCACTGGGATAATTATACTTGGAACCAACCATGAATTCATAGGGAAATATAGCTTCCATTAAAATCCTGTTAAATCTCTGCTTCTCTATCTGATTCATTTCAGTATAACCCTTTTTATTCAGAATTCTGGCTTCCTTTTCAAGGCTTACAGAATTTATCATACCTTCACTAAAATCATGACCGGCAATCAGCTTGTCGTTGATTTCATTTGTCATTAATTGCTTCTGCTCAATAGTATGAGGATTGTTTACTCTGTTAAAGTTACTTACTATTTCCTTAAATTCAGGAGATAGCAAACTCCAGATTTCCTTTAATAGAGGATCATTGCTACGAGCATTTAAATTATCCATGTATTTATCCCAATCCAATACTGTTCGCGTGTCAAATAGTGATGGGGAATAGGCTTCATGCTCTTCCAGCATCTGTTTTACGTCTTCATTTAATCTGTTATAGATATATTCGGATACAGGCTTCTGATGAAATTTGATA
>JAVCDJ010000098.1 GCA_030765845.1 Candidatus Stygibacter australis | reverse complement strand
CATTCTCACCTGGAAAAACGTCAGACAACTGTGATTTATTATATTCGTGTGAAAAAAGAACCTTTGCGAACTGTTTATCCACCTATGCATCACTGGAGTATTATTAATGAAATTTATGAATATGGCAAATTCAACAGGAAGATCGAAAAAATTACAGATTTTAAAAGTATTGAAATTCCTGAGTCTTCGGTGGTGGAAATTCAAGCTTCTCCGGATGTAAGCATTGCCATGATTTCTGTAAAGAAATTTGGTAAAGATATTGAGAGCATAATAAAACATCATCTTCATGATCTGTGTTTAAATAAGATTGAATGCATTTATCTGGATTTACCTTTATCCGAACCGGCTGTAGCAGTTTATTGTGCTGCTCTGGAAGTCTTTGGTTTTTTCTTTGCGTGTGTAATTCCTGAACTTCAAAATGGAGACGTGCTGCGTCTTCAATATTTGAATAATGTTCAAATCGATCCTTCTACCGCAGTCATTGTCTCGGATTTTGCTAAGAAAATGTATAATTATATTTTAACTGAAGGTCAATCATTGCTGTAATATTATTTTAGTAGGATCATCTTTCTCGTCTTTTCGAAATCCCCGGATTTCAATTTATAGAAATAAATCCCGCTTCCAACCGGTTGGTTATTATTATCGGTTCCATCCCAAATTACTGAAGATTGATTATTGAATATTGAATATTGTCTAATTTGTTGTCCTTTGATATTATAAATTATCAACTCCATGCTCTCCGTGGTTAAATTGAAATAGATTGTTGTTGTTGGATTGAAGGGGTTGGGGTAATTTGATAATTGAAAATCCAAAAATGGTAATTGAAAATCTTCCGCTGAAACCAAAGCTTCCAGTTCAAAATTAATTTCTGTAAAGATTCCTTCCATTATTTCAATATCAGGAATTATTACTTCCTCATATCCTTCCAAATAAGCATGCAATTCGTAAATTCCGGGCAAGAGTTTCATCTCATAATATCCGGTTGTATCAGGAAAAGCTATTGTGTCATCTACATCGATCTCTGTAAATGGTAAAAAATTGTAATTGCTATTTGTGTTAACATATCCTTCGATTCCACCCATCAAAGGCTGTGAACCAAACTCATAACAACCCATATCGATTATAGGAATACCATTATTATCTCCATCCCAGATTCGATATAAAAAATCCAGGTCATACGACGGTAAAAAAAGACCTGTTGTATCCTCTGTTCCTGTATCGATACACGGACTTAATTCTGATAAATGGTAATCACCATTTACAGGATCTATTAATAAGGGATCATCTGTGATATTACCTCCAAGATCATTATAATTGGAAGGCATAACTGAAAGTGGAGCAGTAAAACAATTGTTACCTGAATTTATTGTAACATTTGGATTACCTGAATAAATACTATAATCTTCGATATCAAAAAAAATGTTATTGAATAATTCACAATTAGCAGAGATGTATAGACCCTTCTCACTACCTGCAATTATATTATTAATTACATAAGATGTATTATCTGAACCTGTAGCATATATCCCTTCTCCTTCATTGTTTATTATCAGGTTATTCATTATAGAAGAATTATTATCGAAGTTGCGAATACCACGATATGAATTGTTAGAAATTATATTATTTTTGATTATACAATTATTATCTGATAAAGTTATTCCCGTTCTTCCATTTGTAATAATGTTTTCATACGCTTCTACTTTAAAACCTGCTCTAATTCCGTTTAGGCAACTATCTATATAATTTTGTTTTATAACAACTTCAAAATCATCTGTTTCCCACGCATTCACATTTATTGCATTAGTGCAGCTTGTAAAATTATTTTTATACACATATACAGGACTGCTCAGAAAATCAATAGCATAATTGCAATTACTAAATGTGTTATATGCTATTGATGTAATGGATGAGATATTTACTTCATAGAAGTATATACCGCTACAATTAGTAAATTGATTGTAAAAAATATATGGCATTATACCAATATTTTCTTCAATATAAATTCCAATCCCAGGTGCTATATTATTCTCATCACTTGTAAAATAGTTATGATATATAAGCGGTTCACTATCATAAAAACCATGAATACCATATTTGAAGTTCTTGAAATAACAATTAGAAATAGTTACTCGGGCATTGCTTAAAGATACACCTCCCCAATACCAGTCGCCAGCGAACATTAACCTGATGTAATAGGAATATTCAATCATGCAATGTTTAAGGATAGAATCGTCCTCACTCAAATAATTAAAAATGATCACTCCCCACCTGCGGTCTGTTTCTTCACAATTCTTGGTGAAAATAATACTGTCCTGTGCTGTTCCTTCAGCTTTCAGTTTCCCGCTTACTTTCATAAACTTTGCTTCTGTATAGCCATCACCATATTCATAATCACCATAAGGATATGTGGATGTATTAAATTTAACGATTGTTCCCGGAAGAATGGTAAGAGTTATATTGGCATCAACGAAGATATTATCAACAACGATATAAGGATTATTTTCCGGGCTCCAGGTTGTATCTTCTGAAATATGCCCTTGAACATCAGTAGGGAAAAGATTTAAAGATAAAAGAATAAAGATGAAAGGAAAAAGTACTTTTTTCATTATTTCACCACCTCACCCTGAATCCCTCTCCTCTGAGGAGAGGGACTTTAAGGATGATACAAAAAAAGCAAAAGGTTACTTGAGAAGCAACATTTTTTTTATTGCTGTTTCTTTGCCTGCAGAAAGCTTGTAGAAGTAAATTCCTGAAGCAATCGGTTTATTATTGCTATCCATTCCATTCCAGATTACAGATTGAGTTCCTTTTTCAAAATTTCCAGCTAATAATGTTTTTATCTTTTGTCCTTTAATGTTGTAAATAGAAATGTTAACTTTTGAATCTTGTGGAAGATCGAATGAGATAGTGGTTTCAGGATTAAACGGATTGGGATAGTTATTCGCTCTCAGTTTAATTAATGGAGGGTCTTCAGGAGATAAAATATCATGTAATTCAAGTTCGAGTTCTCTAAGCATTTCCATAAATTCTGTGAAATCTTTTAGTTTTACCGAACAAACGGGTAAACCACGACCAGACTGGTTTTGTTCCAGTGCTTTCAGGTAATAATAACCTTCGTCTATCGTTGCATAGATAAGTTCTTCCGGAGTAGGAGGATCATTAATAATAAATTCGCACCTGGGAAGAACTTCTGTATAATCTTGATCCTGGGCATAAGTTTGAGAAATGACGTTGTACATAACTTGTTCTTGAGATGCCGGTAAGGAAAGCCCTTCTATATAATTCCTGAGTTCAGTAAAATCATTGCCGGCAAATTTTTCCAGGAACAAAAGCCAGTTAAGAGAGCAGGAAACATAATAATCTTCTTCAGGATAATCTGATATTAGATTCTTCAAGTCGATTTTTGCTTCCTCATAATCTCCGGCAATAATTTTACTTTGTGCCGTATCATAAGCAGTACGAGGATCATGTGGTACTTCACTGAAATTAAAAGTATTGTATTCAGGATAAAACCTTTCAGTATATCCCGGGTCATTTGAGTTCAGGAAGAAATTACCCCACATCGGGATCTGCCGCATACCCGGTTCAAATCCGCTCACCCATAAGAGGAAATGATCAGTGTAGCCACCATCCACTTCATCATATATGGTATTCATTCCCTGGGTATAATTGACAGGATCATCTTTATGCATATAAGGAAATGAATCGTATGCAGCCATAATTTCTACACCATTATTTAGATACCCGGGTAATGGATTTCCATTATTCTGGATTGTACAATCCTTCAGCTTTGAAACTGCATTATGGTCAGCCATAAATCCATGATATCGATTCAGTTCAATCAAACAATTATCAAATATTACAGAAGCTTGATACAAGTGAACTCCAAAACAAATATTTTCATAAATATCTGTATTTTTAATTTCTGATTGCCCCTGCAAGCTTGGATAATACATAGCCAGTCCGCCACCATTGTTATGAATATCACAATTTTCAATTAGACAATTAGTACTGAAAGTAAAAATCGGAGCTCCTATATTCTGGCTGATATCACACCTGAATTCATTTTCTCCTATTAATTCAAATGAAGCAAGTTCTCTTACTAATATTACACCGGAATTTGTAAAATTACAGTTCTTCATTTTCACCTGCATATCTGCATCATCGTCAGAAAATTCCAGTTGACTAGTATAAGAGAAATCACAATTTTCTATCAAAATATCATCCTCATAATAATTCTTAAATGTGATTCCTTTCCAAAATGTTGGTGGGTTTGAGGAGGTAATAGTAACTCGTTCTTCAGGAGATCCGTTAATAGAAAAATCACTTCCGTCCTGAATTATGATGCGGTCTCCACTTGTAGTATTACCAAGAATAGTTGCTCCAGCTTCTACAAGGAATGAAGAATTTTCGATGAATTCTACACTGCTGCCATCTCTTAAATCTAAAGTTCCATATAATTCAATATGACTACCTTCCAAAACAAAAAGATTTGAATTTTCGAGTATTAATGTACCATAGATTCTTAATGTTGAGTTACTATTTATTTGTAAACCATCATTAACAATTAAAGTCCCATAAACATCATTATATAAACCGTTTTCAATATAGAGATGATCGAGTTCAACTGTTTGCCCTGCAGGAATATTCATGGTTCCTTCCTGTCTATTTTTTCCTGTAGTGAAGAAAATAGCCATTTCATTTTCCAGCTCTTTTGCTGCATCAGGATAGATATTGAAATATGTATATTGTAATCCAATTGACTGAGTGTGGTCTTCTAATCCAATACTGGAATAGCAAAATAGTACATCATCATTGTTTATGTGTTTATATTGCATTTTAATCAAGCCATCAGATGACAAAGTAGGATAATAGGCAGGATCAAATAGAATTACCTGGAAAGTTTCTTGAGCAAGTGTATTATAACTATTTGCAAAATAATTCCATTCAATGATAAATCTATGATACATATCGTCATAAAAATAACTGGCGTTACTTGTACCTTCGATATAATCCATCTCATCCCAGAAAGCTGCAATCATTGGGCTCGGTCCTAAAGGTCCCGGCAGTGGAGAATTAAAAAAGGCTGCTTCATCTTGATCACCAAAACTTATAAATCCAGCAGATGAAACAGTTAGCTTATTATCATATTCGATTCCATAAAATGAAAAATTGAATGGAAGATTAATTGCTTGATTATAAGCTCCCAGATCATTCGGACCCGGTTCTTGGTTTATTTCAGTTAATGGAGTACCGATTACATTAATTTCTATCCATTCATATACAGGAACATCATCATATCCAATATCTCCGTCATCATAACATAAATAGCCATAAGTATCAGGTCCCAGTGGATCATCAACATCTGGTATTCCCACAACTAGTGGAATACTTAGACTCTTGAATAACGTTTGATAAGTTAAATCCACATAAATTTCTAATGTTAGGTTGAATACAGCACCAGGTATAATAGATTCATTTGCTGTTATTGTGTAATAATCATTTGTTACACCTGTCAATCCCGGCTCTATTGGACTATAATTCCCATATTCATCTTCTATTATTAAATCGTCATAATTGCCAATCAACTTTGTAAAAAAACCAGGCGTTGTAATTTCTCCAGTATTTTGTAATGAAATTGTAATGTCATGAGTACCGTTGGGAAAAACATTATTGTTGATCTCAACAAATTCAGTCTCATATCCTGTAATTGGTAAAACAACAATCCCATAATAAGTATGATTGTTGTCATCTTGTATTACAATATCAAGATTTGCATTTTCATCAGGGCAGTTCAAACCGATTGAAACCACAAAATAATCACCGGGAGCTGCTATTTCTCCCGGGGCTATATTTCCATAACTTGCTGAACCATTGATTACGCTGATATTAGGATGTTCAGTGCTTATTTCTGCGGTGATATTTTCTGCTGTAACGCTGCCGAAATTCTTAAGAATAATAACTAATTCTATTTGTTCACCGGGGTTTGCCAATCCGTCTCCGTTTCCTATTGAATTTCCAGAATTATCATCATCAATAACCAAGCTGTTAAAATTAACTGAAAATTCTTCTTCAACTATAGTGAAATTTCCTAGATGAGGAGTATAATTATGCTTTGTAGCAGTTACTAATACTACACCGGTTGTAAAGGCAATATATGGAATTTGAACATCTCCATTTTCATCTGTGTAATATGTTTCAAATATCTCATCATCACCAGTTACCGTCTGTTTTAATAAGCAAACCAAAACACTGTCTAAAGGTTCTATATTAGAATTAGTGATGTTAAATTCAATATAATTATCACCGAGAGTTTTAGTTAATGGATAATCATCTACAATCATTTCCATTGGTACATCTGTCCATAATTCTATGGTTGGGTCTCCAAAAAGGTTATTCCATAAAATTGTGTCCGTTAAATAAGCAGGATTTGTAGGAAAAGCTGTCTGTAATGCGACTTGACCTTTCAACAATGCACCACCAAATGAATAGACTTGATCATTAAAAATGCCGGAAGATATTCCAGCTGAGAGGTGATTATTATAAACTGTAATTGTACCTCCAGAACTTGATCCAATAAACGCTATTGCTCCTTCCGGATGAGTAGAGTGTCCTGCTGTGAGAAATAAAGGACCGAATCCATCATCACCATATTGACCAGTATCACAAGTAATTGCAGAAATAAACGGTAGCATATCTCCATTACCTAATGAGTTAATCCAATTAATATTTATGTTACTAAAATGATTATCTCCCATGTAATTGAAAAAACTAATACCATATTCAAATTCCCACCATAACTGATTCAAACTTGGATCAATTAGAAAATCTATGTTATAATTAGAGTTCTCATTTGGAATGATTGATTGAATATACTGATTTGTTGTAATTTTACTATGAACATATGACCTGTCATCATAATATGGATCACTAACTAATAAGACATTTTCTATCCATGTATCGGTTGTGTTACGTTCAGTTTCGTAATCTATAATTTTATTGATGATAGTTCGATTATCAGATATATTATTACTAAATGGTAATCTTCCTATCATAATATCAGGAAGATAATCATCACTCATCAGTACGTATAGTTGATCAGATTCGTTATTATTAATAAAACCTGGAGGGATACTATAACTGCTATTGAAACTACCATCTCCAATTAAGCAAATGTATTCTGGAGGATTATCCCAGTTTTCATATGCATCTACTATATAAGCTTTTATTTCGGTAAAAGTTATACCTCCATATATAGGTCCAATTACTGTTTCAGCATCAATTGAAACAA
>JAVCDJ010000097.1 GCA_030765845.1 Candidatus Stygibacter australis | reverse complement strand
TTCATCATGCTGAACCGGTAGTTATGGCTGGTGACAGTTATAGAATGAAGGGCAAAATTAACTGAAAATCTGTACCAGTTACGAGTGCCAAAACTGTACCAATTTAAAATGCCATTGACATTATTCGACAGTTTGGCATTATCAGGGTTATTTTCGATGAGCCAACCCACCATCAGCACCTTATTAGCATAGCATAGGCAGCCTATTAGTATCTTACGAGTAACAAAGGAGTATCTCAACTGGGCTACCAAGGGGTTGCCTATTGTTTACCCGGTTATTACTTGAGGTCTGGGAATATTGGAATACTATATCAGAAAAGGTGTCGAAACGGCTGGTGAGATGTGCGGGTGAAATTACAGAAGAAAAAGACTTCAGGACAAATTTTAGTTGAAAGTTCAAGCAGATGATACTGCACACATATACACAGTAAATGTAGTCCGAAAGTATTGCAATGTAATATAACTCAAAAATATCTTGCCTGTTAGAAAACGATAATATTAATGACTTTGGATAATATTATAAGTATTCAGGAGGTGATTATGAGAACCCTGGAAGGAAAATTAATCAGTAGTGGCGGTCGCTATGCGATTATAGTGAGTCGTTTTAATGAGCTGATAAACAGTAAGCTTCTTGGTGGAGCAAAGGATTGTCTTTTGCGTCATGGTGTTAAGGATGAAGAAATAGATGTTATCTGGGTACCGGGATCATTTGAGATACCACTGGTGGCAGATAAGTTATGCGCCAAAGATTATATAGCTGTGATAGCACTGGGAGCAGTGATTCGTGGGGCAACTCCTCATTTTAATTATGTAAGTGCCGAAGTTAGTAAAGGCGTAGCCCAGGTATCACTTAAGCATGGCAAACCGGTTATTTTTGGAGTATTGACAACTGATACGATAGAGCAGGCAATAGAGCGTGCAGGAACCAAGTCAGGAAACAAGGGATGGGATTCAGCCATTTCAGCACTTGAGATGGTAAACCTTTTGAAGGAAATAAAATAGATGGGATTAAGACGTAAGAGTCGAGAGATAGCATTTAAGGTATTATATAGTCTGGAATACACGGAAACCAATGAGGTGCTGGGACATCTGGAACTGCTGGAATATTATCCTGATAAGCTTAAGGAATTGATGGATGATTTTGATAGACCACCAGATAAGCGAGTTGCTGAATTTGCGGAATTCCTGATCCGGAATACTATTCTGCATGAGGAAGAAATAGACAGACTTATTGAGCAGTATTCAAAGAACTGGAGTTTAGACAGACTCGCTGTTACGGATAAATCTCTGCTCAGAATGGGAATATTTGAGATATTATTTACTGAAACACCTGCAGCTATCATTATGGATGAAGTGATCGAGATTGCCAAACGGTTTTGCTCAGAGAGTTCCAGCAAGTTTATCAATGGCGTTTTAAATGCAGCGGCAAATTACGGTGAGAATTCAAAAGGTGAAGAGAAAGAGGATTTGTAGAAATGGGGCAGATACATTGTGAAATAGGGCTTATTGTATATAACGAAGCGGAGAATATTGGCAGGCTTTTGCAGGCAATAGAGCAGCAGGAGCTTAAGCAGGTAGTTATAGACCGCATAATCGTTGTATCCAGTGCCTGTCATGATGGTACAGATGATATTGTTCGCGAGAAGATGAAGCTCAATGACCGGATAGAATTGATCACAGAAGCAGAGCGGAATGGTAAGTCAGCAGCTATCAATAAATTTCTAGCAGCAGCAAAGAGCGAGATATTGATCGTGGAAAGCGGGGATACTTTACCGGCAAAAGATACTATTGAAAAGCTGGTGAGTGCTTTTTCTGATAAACAGGTGGGAGCAACTGGAGGCAGACCGGTACCCGAAAATAAACGCAGAGGGATAACAGGTCATCTGGTTCATATCCTCTGGGAGATGCATCATTTGATGGCAAAGGAATCACCTAAACTGGGAGAAATGATAGCCTTTCGCAATATATTTCCGGCAATACCATCTCATAGTGCAGTAGATGAAGCCAGTATTGAAGCGATAATACTGGAGCATGACCTTAAATTGCAGTATGTGGGAGATGCTGTTGTATATAATAAAGGACCGGAAAAACTGAGTGAATATATAAGTCAGCGCAGGCGTATTGCCAGCGGACATTTGTGGTTGAAAGAAAATCAGCAGTATAACGTAGCTTCACAGGATTCTGGTTTGCTGTTCAAAATAATGAAAAAGCAATTTATAGACAGACCAGGAGAATGGTTTTATCTGATATTATCTATGAAAGTAGAGATATTATGCCGTTTTCTGGGCTGGTGGGACTTGAAAGTATTAAAAAAGAATCCCTTTAAATGGGATATAGCAGCTACAAGCAAAAATATAAAAAGAGAAATATAAAAATGTTGGAAATATTACCTAAGATATTAAAGTATAAACTGGCTTATTCATTGGGTGGGCATTGTCCCATGCCCATGAATTACACGATCAGTCTGCTGTATACCTGCAATTCGCGTTGCAGTACCTGTAATATATATAATAAAAAAGCAAAGAATCTTACCTTATCCGAATACAAGGAGATTTTTAAACATTTAGGTAAATCACCTTACTGGATAACTTTCAGTGGGGGAGAGCCATTTTTACGAACTGATATAGATGAAATCTGCCAGGCAGTATATAAGCAATGCAGACCGGCGATTATTAATATTCCTACAAATGGGATCCTAACTGAATTGATAGTTGAGAAAGTGCAAAAGATTACCAGTTCATGTCCCAGGACACAATTTGTGATAAATTTATCAATAGATGGAATAGGAGAGCAGCACGACAAAATCAGAAACGTGGAAGGTAATTACGAGAAAGTGCTGGCTACCTATTATGGATTAAAAGAATTGAAGGCAAAGAATCTTTCCATTGGTATTCACTCAGTTATCTCTACCTTGAATGTAGCTGATTTTCATAGTATAGCGAGTGAATTGATCCAGTTAAAACCTGATTCTTATATCACTGAGATTGCAGAAGAACGGGTGGAGCTTGATACAATGGGTTCTGATATCACTCCGGATATGGTATCTTATAAAGCAGCTATAGATTTTTTGATCCATCGCATCAAAAATGGGAAGTATAAGGGAATAGGTAAGATAACAGAAGCTTTCAGAATAGAATATTATCAATTGGTAAAATTGATAATGCGCGATCAGAAGCAGGTAATCCCCTGTTATTCCGGGGTCACTTCTGCTCAGATCTCACCAGATGGAGATATCTGGAGCTGCTGTATCAAGGCAAGATCAATGGGAAACCTGCGTGAAAATGATTATAATTTCAGACGTATCTGGAATAATCATAATGCTATACTGGAACGCAGATCAATAAAAAATATGGAATGCTGGTGTCCTTTGGCAAATGCCGGATACACAAATATGCTGATGAATATACCCATTCTGATGCGGGTATTCATTCGCAGTTTTATTAAATGGTATAATTGAAGAGGAATACATGATCAAGATATTTGATAGTTCAGATAATTTCCTGAGTAATTATATCTATCTGGATCATTTTCCAGGTCAACCCAGGAATATGATGCTAATGCTGAAACATCACTCTGAAGATAGTTTTGCTAATCAGATGCTGGAAAAACTATTGAGCGAGATAATTGAACTTGACCTTGATAATTTGCCGGAAGATAAGATCATTCCTGCCTTACAACGTTTCTTCGTTGAGATCAATTGGCGTCTTTATTCATTATTTGGTCAAAGACCTGATCTTGAACGGGGAATATCCTTATTTCTGTGTGTAATGGAATCAGATCGGATGTATTTTGTTCAATTTGGCAGATATTTCATAGGTTTATTAGATAAGTCAGAATTCAAAGAAATCGGACGAAAATGGGAAAATCTGACAATGACATCTCGTGAAGATCTGATGCTTTTAGGATCAAGAGATATGGATATCGCAGTAAAAGTTGAGCAGGTAACAATTCCCGAAAGCAGTTATTTTCTTGTGATGGATAGCGTTGCAGCTATGCGTCTGCAGGATCTGGGACTTCATTTTTTAAGTATTAATGAGCATATTGGTCAATTGAAAGAAGCAGATAAATTTGGGTATATAATTCTCAAAAACTGGGAACAGAAAGCATCAAGTAATACACCCTGGCGTCGTCGAAAGCGAGTAAATAGGACTGCAACCATTTTATTGCTCGTGATCATATTAAGCGCTGCTTATGTATATTATGGTAAAAACTTGATTGATGATCTTTTCAGCAGACTCAAATTTACTCGTAATGAGTTCACCCGAAATGACCTAAAGGAACAATTCTTTTTACTCCAGGAGCAGGCTCAGGATCTATTGAATGAGCTGGCAAATGAAGATATGAATATTGCCATTTTCCCGCAGCAGAAAATTGTGATGGAAGCTGACTGGGAAATGACAATCGCAAATAAATTCAGCAGTAATACATGCTTTGATTATCGGGGTGTTTATGCTGCCAGTGACAGATCTTTGTATCAGATAGATAAAAGGAATGCAGAGATCAAATGGGAAAAGAGTTTTGATTCCAAAGTAGAGGTGCTGCGATTGGTGGATGCCAATCGCATTCTGGTTTCACTTGCTGACGGAAGATTGATCAGCCTAAATCGGGATGATGGCAAACAGATATGGGAAGAGAATTATCAGATATCCGGAGAACATAACTCTCAGAAGGGAGTTTGTCTGATCAACCTTAATCAGTATCGCCAATTAGATGACAGTGTGTTTTTGATCTATAAAGATAAAAGACTCACATTATCTCAGGTAAGAAGTGGTGAAGTGATTGCGGAAATTGTAAATGATGCAAAAATTGATAATATCAGTGAATATGATATTCTGGATAAGTGCATCTATATCACTGCCGGTAATAAGTTAAAAAAAATAAATATAAAAGTAATGACTTGAGGAATATATAATTATGGATATAAAAAAACAATATGAACCCCAGGAGATAGAAAAAAAGTGGTATGACCACTGGATAGAGAAAGGATATTTTACCCCGAAGATAGATAAGACTAAAAAGCCTTATACAATATTGATCCCGCCACCTAACGTTACAGGACATTTGCATATGGGACATGTTCTCAATAATACGATTCAGGATGTAATGATACGCTATAAGCGTATGACAGGAGTTCCTACATTATGGCTGCCCGGTGTAGATCATGCTGGGATAGCGACTCAGAACGTGGTAGAGAAGGCACTTGCGAAAGAAGGTAAAACCCGACACGATATTGGCAGAGAAGAGCTTCTGGAAAGGATCTGGGCCTGGAAGCATGCCAAAGGTGGAAGGATAATTCAGCAGCTTAAAAAGCTGGGAGCTTCCTGCGATTGGACACGTGAACGCTTTACGATGGATGAGCAATTATCTGATTCAGTGAAAGAAGTATTTATCAGTCTTTATGAAAAAGGTTTGATCTATAAAGGCAAGAGGATAATCAACTGGTGTCCCCGCTGCGTTACTGCTCTGGCTAACGATGAAGTTGAGCACGAAGATGAAGCAGGAAAATTATGGGAGATCAAATATCCAGTAAAAGATAGTGGTACTTATATATCTGTGGAAACAACCAGACCGGAGACAATGCTGGGAGATACTGCAGTTGCTGTAAATCCAGCTGATGACCGATATAAAGAAATGATTGGGAAAACATTGATCTTACCTTTAATGAATAAAGAAATACCTGTAATCGCTGACGACTACGTGGATATAGAATTCGGTTCTGGATGCGTTAAGATTACTCCTGCTCATGATCCTAATGATTTTGAGGTAGGGCAGAGGCATGGTCTAGAGCAGATACTGGTAATTGATGAGCATGGCTTTATGAATGAGAATGCACCTGAGAAATATCAGGGTATGGATAGATATCAATGCAGGAAAGCAATTTTAGAAGATCTTAAGGATTTAGGTCTTCTGGGCAATATAAAGGAACATCAGCACGCTGTGGGACATTGTTACCGGTGTGATACAGCAATCGAACCTTACCTTTCTGACCAGTGGTTTGTTAAGATGAAGCCTATGGCAGAAAAAGCTATTGAGGTAGTAAAAAATGGACAGGTAAAATTCCAGCCGGAACGCTGGATAAAAGTCTATCTGCACTGGATGGAAAACATACGAGACTGGTGTATCTCACGTCAGATCTGGTGGGGACACAGGATCCCGGCCTATTACTGTGAATCTTGCGGTAAGATGTTGATAGCAAAGGAAATGCCTGAAACTTGTCCAGATTGCCGTAATCATGAATTTAAGCAGGATGAAGATGTACTGGATACCTGGTTCAGCAGTTGGCTTTGGCCCTTCAGTACATTAGGCTGGCCAAATGAAACTGAAGACCTGAATTACTTTTTACCTACTAATCTGCTGGTGACAGCTCCTGGGATTATTTACCTGTGGGTAGCCAGGATGATCATGAGTACACTGGAATTCAGAGGAGTGATTCCGTTTGACACGGTTTTGCTTCATGGTATGGTCTTAGATGAAACTGGTAGAAAGATGTCAAAAAGTCTTGGTAATTCACCTGACCCGATTGATATTATCGATAGTATTGGTGCTGACGCTTTACGCTTTTCGATGATCTATAATACACCCAAGGGTCAAGACAGTTATTATAGTGAAAATATTCTGGAAACGGGGCGTAATTTTGCCAATAAAATCTGGAATGCTTTCAGATATATCATGATGAATGTAGAGAATATCGAAGGCAGTTTGAAAGAATCTGAATTGGAAATGGAACTGGCAGATAAATGGATATATAGTAGATTGCAGCAGACAATTGCCAAAGCAGAATATTACTATGAAAATATCAGATTAAATGATGCTGCCCTCTTGATCCAGGAGTTTATTTGGAAGGAATTTTGCAGCTGGTATCTGGAATTATCTAAGGAGCGCATGTATAATGAGGATAATCCCATAAGGCAAATGACAGTGAAATATATTCTGCTTGATGTTTTGCAGAATTCCATGCGCCTTTTACAACCATTGATGCCGTTTATTGCTGAGGAAATCTGGGATAATCTCAAAAACTGGGTTACGGATCTGGAAGAATCAGTTGTGATTGCCAGTTTCCCCACAAGCGATCATACTAAGATTGATAAAAATATAGAAGCTGAGATGGCAATGATCCAGGAATCAATCACAGTGATCAGGAATTTGCGGAAGCAGGTTAATCTGCCCCCGAAGACACAGGTAAAAATCAGCATTAAGACAGCAACTGATAATCAGGATAAATTACTGAACGAGAATCTTAATTATTTCAGTAAACTGGCAAATGTGGTTGAAATTGAAACCGGAAAAGAAATGCCCAAACCTGAGGGTGCATTAGCCGATGTTGTTATGGGAATGGAGATATATCTGCCTTTGAGCGGATTGATCGATGTGAAAGCAGAACAGCAGCGTCTACAAAAGCAGATAGATAAACTGGAAATAGAATTACGGAAGATAAACGGTAAATTGCAAAATGAAAAGTTCATCAGCAGCGCTCCGGAAAATATCGTTGCAAAAGAGAAAGAGAAGTATAATGAAGTTAAGACCAAATATGATAAGACGTTGGAGCTTTTAAACGGGTTAAATTGACAGGAGGATAAAATGACAGAAGAAAAAAATGAACAGGCTCAGGAAATCATTGTAGAAATCAATGAAGATTGTAAGAAAACAGATGATATTTATGATAATCTTCGCAAAAAAGTGAATACCTTCAGAAAAGATAAATTTCAAGGAAAGTATGGCGAATTGATCGATTATCTTTTACTATTACCTGATTTTATGGCTCTGATGGTGAGACTTGCTAAAGATAAACGAGTTCAATCTACACAGAAATTAATGATTGGTGGGATAATTCTCTATGTGATCTCTCC
>JAVCDJ010000096.1 GCA_030765845.1 Candidatus Stygibacter australis | reverse complement strand
GACTGATCGGCAGACGCGGAAAAGGTGATTTTTATCGAATAGCGGGTATGCAGGCAGCTTTGATAGATGCAGCCAGCACCTCACCAGTCCCGCCTTATGAGACATGCGTGATCAAGGGACCAAAAGATCCAGAGAAAGAAGCAATCAGGATCAGTAGTGAAACTGGAGTGGAAATTGCTGTAATGGACATAAATGATATTGGCGGGAGCTGGATGATAGGTGGATCTAAGGAAGTGAGTAAAGCTATGATCGAGGAAGTAATGAAAGATAATCCTCAGGGTCAGGGGGCAGAGCTTACTCCGATATGTATTGTAAGGGAGAAGCATGATTCGTAGTATTCTCTTTGGTCTGATATTTTTATTTCTGCAAATATTTAAGTCATCAGACTTAAGTATATGGGGAATTTCGCCTAACTACCTGATTGCCTATGCAGCATATTTGGGAGCCTATCTGGAGGAGAAATATTCACTGCCTCTGATATTTCTACTGGCTCTGGGTTATGATCTGGTGATGCCAGAAACATTAGGGATAAATACATTGTTACTGGTTATGGTCTGCTGGGCAACAATATTTCTGAAGAGGAGTATTCTGGAACCTAAGCTTGTAACGGTGAGTGTTCTGGCACTGATTTACAATATATTTTATTATTTGATCTTTGGCTTGTTTTATTCCTTACAGACAGAAAATGTTAGTTTTCTGGTCACGATATTTGTTTTATCGGTTTTGATAAATAGTATTTACACAATTTTGCTTTTTTATATTTTACTATTATTATCTCATCTTAAAATTGTAATACGCTGATGTATCGCAAATATGTGTCTCCCTGGATAAGCAGATTGATCCTTCTGGGTTTATTTCTGGTATTGAGCTATACTCTCTTTAATATGCAGGTGATCAATGGAGACAAGTATTTCACAATATCAGAGAATAATTATGTTCGGATCATGAAAATTACCCCTTTGCGAGGAAATATTTTTGACCGGAAATATCGGATTATTGCAGGTAACAGTTCTTCAGATAATTTATATTTTACATTATCTCGGTTGAATAATAGCCATAAACTCGCTCAATTTATCAGTGCAAATTTTGGAATAGATTCTTTATCAGTGATCAAGATAATCAAGGATAACAGATTCAGGAAATATCATGATATATCTCTGGTGAAAGGATTAAATCATAAGAAGTTGGTGAAAATTGCTGAGCGGATGAATGAATATCCATCATTGAAATTCAAGTCAGAATACATAAGAGAGTATTCCTATCCTAATCATTTTACGGGACATACAGGTCAAGTGAGTGAGAAGGAATACGAGCAGCTTAAGGAGCAGGATTATTCACTGAACAGCGAAATCGGTAAGAATGGTCTGGAGAAGCAGTATGAACAACTTTTACGTGGTAAAGCAGGATTTGAGCTGATCCAGGTGGATGCTACAGGTAAGAGTCTTGAATTCCTGAAGCATAATCTCTATAAACCGGCAATAAACGGCATGGATTTGATACTTTCGATAGATAATGACCTGCAGAACTATATCCGACAGATATTTCCAGTTGATGAAAAAGGAGCAGTGGTTGTGATGGATGTGAGGACAGGTGGAATTCTTGCTTACGTCTCATTACCGGAATTTGATCCCAATATATTCAGCAGTGCCATTAGCAGACCGGTTTGGGATGTAATGAAAAATAATCCTGACAAACCGATGCTGGACAGGATCTCCAACGGGACATATCCACCGGGTTCCATATTTAAAACGATAACTGCCTCTCTGGCATTGGAAGAAGGATTGATTACACCTGAAACAAAAATGGCTGATTGTACAGGTGGCATGCAGATAGGAGACCGGTTTTTTAAGTGCTGGTATGAAGCGGGTCACGGAAGCTTGAGTGTAAGTGATGCCATTAAATATTCCTGTGATGTGTTTTTTTATGATGTATCACTATTGATAGATCTAGATAAAATGAAAGATTTTACTGAGCAGAATTACTTAACCACCAAAACAGGAGTTGATCTTCCAACAGAGAGAAGAGGTTTTTTCCCGGATGAGAACTGGTATTTGGATAATTATGGGAGATATACAGGAATTATAGGTCCCAAAGTTAATCTTTCTATTGGTCAGGGAGAATTATTGATAACTCCACTGGAATTTTGTGCCTATTACAATGCATTGGCAAATGATGGATTATGGCTGCAGCCACATTTTCTCGAGCAGATAATTGATCAGGACAAGGTGCCAGTGAGAAGTTATGAAAACCGGAGACTGCCCTTAAGTGTAGAAACAGTGAAGCTATTGCAGAGGGCTTTGGATAGAACAGTGAATGAGCGTTGGGGAACAGGTGCTACTGCAAAAGTGGAAGGTGTGAAAGTGTGTGGCAAAACAGGATCAGCAGAAAACCACATGGGCGAGGCGACTCATGCCTGGTTCTCTGGATATGCTGAATGGGAAGAGCCGGAGATATCTTTTGTGGTATTTATAGAAAATGGAGGACATGGTGGAGCTAAGGCTGCACCAATTGCTCAGAAGCTGGTATCCTTTTATAACCAGCTAAGAACAAATGACCCTGAGAATTATCTGCATTTGATAAAAGATCTGGATAAGGAATAAAGATGGATCGTAACCCCAGTCAGTCAAGATTTGATGGTATTTTACTGAGTTTGATGATACTATTGATGATCTTTGGAGTAATAATGATCTATTCTGCTTCTACTACTAAGATAGGTGATCTGGTGGAGAGGGAGAACTATTATATCAAGCAGATGATCTGGGTATTATGTTCACTTCTGGCACTGGTGGTTTTTCTGCAAATACCCACTGCATTTATAGAAGCTCTGATCCTTCCTGCATATTTGATAAACTTATTACTACTGCTTCTGGTTTTATTTCTTCCTGCTATCAAAGGAGCACACCGCTGGATAAGTCTAGGTTTTGCGGGGTTTCAGCCCTCTGAACTGGCAAAAATCCTAACTGTTCTGCTGTTGGCAAAACAATTGAATGTTACCCATCTAACCACCTTTCAGATATTAAAAAGAGCGTTGGGCGTTATGATAGCACCGCTGGTTTTGATCCTGATAGAGCCTGATCTGGGCACAGCCATGACCTTGTTGATTTGCGTTTTTGCCGTTTTATCATTCAGTGATCTGCCTTTCTGGGTGATAGTGTTGATAATCAGTCCTTTGATCAGTATTACAGCATCATTTAATCAATATATCTTTATTTTCTGGATATTGGTTTTAACTTTATATCTGCTGCGGAAAAGACTTGGAATTCTACTGGCAGGGCTTGGGATACTAATAAATTCTTCCTTGTATTTTCTGGTGCCATTTGTCTGGAGCAGCTTAAAAACATATCAGCAGAACAGGATAATCACCTTTATTAATCCTCTACATGATCCCTTTGGAGCAGGTTACCAGATCATTCAGGCAAAGATCGCCATTGGATCTGGCGGCTGGTTTGGGAAAGGCTTTCTAATGGGCTCTCAAAAGAACCTGCAATTCCTGCCGGAACATCACACAGATTTCATTTTTTCAGTGATCGGGGAGGAGTTAGGATTTTTTGGTTGCATGTTTTTTTTGATTATCTATTTTTTGTTTTTGCTAAGATTGATATCAGTAATCATCAGGATGAAGCGCAAGTTCATGTTTTATGCGAGTGTGGGAATTGCGGCAAATTTGATGATAATGATGTTCGTAAATGTGGGTATGAATTTAGGTATAGTGCCGGCTACAGGTATTCCACTGCCTTTT
>JAVCDJ010000095.1 GCA_030765845.1 Candidatus Stygibacter australis | reverse complement strand
TCAGATCGCTGTTTCAATCCTTTCTCTTCTGGATATTAGTTCTTAAACCTGCAGGGGGCAGATCTTGTTTTCAGCTGAAGAATAAGTTTCAATCCTTTCTCTTCTGGATATTAGTTCTTAAACCCGTCAATAAAGCTAAAAATAATAGGGATATGGCACTATACACCATACCCAGATACTACTTTTCGTCGCTCCGAACTGTATTTTTCGGGCTAAAGACACAAACTTTTCACTCTCAGATTCTAATGAACACCTCTATATGACTAAAAAGAACCGCAATATTTACCTGTCAATCAATAAATTCGCCTCAGATTCCACATAAATTCCGGTAAGTACAATCATTGCACTTTGATTTCACCTTTGTAGACTTCGGGAAGTAATTTAGTTCAATCACCTCAAACATGTCACGGATTATCTTCTTAGCTTCTGTTTTCAGTTTATCTGTTACTTCCAGTTCCACCAGTTTATTCTTACTTCTCACATACACCAGATAAGCTTTCTCGACAACCTGATCATAATTCTCCTCGATCATCAAAGCATACAGCGTCTGTTGGATTTTCAGTGTTTTATATATTCTCTCATCCCAGAAAGCGAATTTATAGTCTAAAGGTGCAGCTTTACCATCCTTAAGAAAAAGCACTTCATCAACTTTTCCCACCAGATGCATTTTCCGGGAAGTAAGATAAACTTCCTGCTGTTTATCTACAACTCCAATTCTGTTTCGCAGATATTCCTTATTTAGAACCAGTTTCAGGTTATGAATATCTCTTCCTTTATTAACCAGTTTTCGCCTCTGCTCATGCTGATGAATATTGAGCACTTTCATATAATAGATAAACCTGGGACAATAAAGATACTCTATCACCTCAGAAGGAGTAATAAAAACGAATTCCTCATTAATTACCGGTTCTATCAACTTACAATTATTCATTTCTATTTTCACAAAAAAAGTGCCTTCACTTCATCAGTGATCAAGTCTTTATCAAATGCCTGACCCAGTAGTACACATTGATCAAAATCATCTCTGCTCATGGGAAATATATATACAGAATCAACATCTTCATCAATCAAATCTTCGATAATCGTGCGCAATTCCCTTCGTTGTGCTTTATCAAGATCGCCTAAAAATACCGAATACTGCACTCGGTAAATTCCTGCTTCTTTGCATGCTTTGGCAATCTTATTCCTTGTTTTGTTTTTAGGTATATCATACATGACCCAGGTTAGCATATTACTCCCTTAGTGTTAATAATAAAATATAACAACCAATTGCTACAACTCCTCACATCTTCTAATCTTCTCACCCTCTTATCTTCACACACTATTCACTTCTTACCAATCAACTGATTAGCAAATTTATGAGCATCAGCCTGGATACGAGAAATGATCTTCATATTTTTATTACCATAGCGTTCTATTTTATCAAAATATTCCATTAATTGAGGAACTAATATCTTTTTGCCTTCATCATTCAAAGTCACGCCTTGATTGATCTCATCATAATGTGCCTCATTGATCTTTCTCCGCGAAAATAGATAAAATACCGGCTTCTCAACCAATATCCGATAAGGTTCGATGAAATCATAAACTAACGACTTCTTATTATAATTATCCGTATGCAAAAGCCCAATATAAGGGTCTAACCCAGCAATCACCAAAGCTCGTTCCACTTTACCATACAATATCCCATACCCATAATTAAGGCAGGCATTAAACACATCCTTTGCCGGACGACTGCTCCTGCCCCGATAGCGATATTTATCAGGTAATAATAATGATATTAAGGAAAAATAAATCCTCGCACTATTGCCTTCCAATCCCATGATCCTGCCCATATTAGCATTCAAACTACCGCTTACGTCCTGTAATTGATTATGCAGTAAGCCAATTTTAGCAATTTCACCCGATAAACTATCCTTTACTCCTGGACGTTTATCTAATAGCTCTTCCAGAAATTCTGCCTGATTTTCAAGTTTTTGACCTACCCATTGCTTCACATAACCCAGACCCGCATCATTTGCATAAATCTCCAGCAATCTTCGCCTGATAAATGTAGAACTACCCATACGTGGAAACCAGATACGACCATAAGGATCACCATACTGATCCAGAAATAGAATATCAATATTATATTCCAATGCCAGTTGAATAGCGTCAGTAGTTATCTGAGCAGCATTAGATATCACAATAGAAGATACACGAGCAGCAGAAATACTCTTCTTCTCATCGCCAATCTTCACCTCAAACATACTCCCACGTTTATGAAGATATGTCCCGTAAGTATTTAAGTATAATTCCATGATAAAGTATTTTTACCACATTTGCAAATTTACTATTTCTTTTTTAGGTATCTTTAAAAAACCTATATCCTCATCATAGGCATATTTAGCTTGAAATTTATATGATAAGTATTTAATCGGATAATCAGGATTACTATCTATCTCTTCAGCAGGCTGAAGATAATGTCTATAAATTTCTAATTCTTGCGGGTACAATGAAATCGTAAATGGTAATAATTCATATTTTAGCTTTTCTATTTTCAATTGAATCTGATCTTTTATCTTTCTATCAGGTTCTTTTAATAATTTTCTTTTTTGACAAATCAACTCATCCATATTTTTTTGAGCGTCCTTAGTTCTCAATATGTAAATACTTTCCTTACCTTCATCATTTATTAATTTGAATTTATTAACTGGAGTCTGCTCCCTGATTTCAGTGTCATAATTCAATTCCTTTATGGCTTTGATTATCTTTTTTGATTCGCTGCTGAATTTTAGCTTACTAAAATATTCAATTGATAGT
Organism: Candidatus Stygibacter australis; assembly: GCA_030765845.1. Lineage (NCBI taxonomy): Bacteria > Pseudomonadati > Candidatus Cloacimonadota > Cloacimonadia (SeqCode) > Cloacimonadales (SeqCode) > Candidatus Stygibacter > Candidatus Stygibacter australis. The sequence goes on along the minus strand of JAVCDJ010000095.1, from coordinate 1,280 downwards.
TTATAAAAGTCCTTACTTAGATATTCCTGTTCAGATAAAATATCTCTAACTGATTGGATTACGAATTTTTTATAGATATTGCTATTATTTAAGTCAAACAAGAACATTTTACCATTCCCTAATCCATATTCACCATTCCGATTACACCTTCCAGCAACTTGAACGATAGAATCAAGCGGACCAAAATCTCTGAATACATACTCAAAGCTTAAATCAACTCCTGCTTCAATCAATTGCGTCGAAACCACAATGACTTTTTCTTTTGTTCTTAATAATTCTCTTACTTGATCAATTTTTATTATCCTGTCATAAGGAAGAAGATTTGTTGTTAAATATATTAAAGTATAATCAGAGTGTAATTCACGGAGTTGCTCATACATGTATTTTGCCATCTTTTTTGTATTCATCACAATCAAGGCATTATTCCCTAAAAACAAATTTCCAAAGTCGTCTATTAATTCATCAATATCATTCACATCATTTAATCTTGTTAAGCTTACTCTATTAAATATCTCTGAATGCATATAAAATTCCGAATTTGTCAATTCAACTATATCCTCCTTTTCAATTATCTCCGGCTGAGTTGCGGTTATCAATAAGAAATATATTCCAAATTTCTTACCCAATACTTGAAATGTTTCCCTAAGTAACCTATAATAATCTGGATCAATATTCTGTACTTCATCAAGTATAATAATGGAATTGACAATATTGTGAAATTTCTTCAGTGATCTGTTACGGTAGCCGATTACAGCATAAAATAACTGAACAAAAGTTGTTACAACATAAGTTGATTTCCAGGATTCCACAAAAAGTACATCATCATGATAATCCTTCAAAGTCTTCTTGTCTTCATCCAATCTATTATTTATTATTTTTGGATTCTGATAATGGTGTTTCAACAAATATCGATTAGGTCTTCTCTGATATTTATCTCCTTTACTGAAACTAAGTATTTTATCAAATTCTTTGTAATTCTGATCTATGATTGATGTATAAGGTAGACAATAGATTATTCGAGCATTTCGCTCTGGTAACAGTTTACGCAGCTTATTCGCGAATACCATGCAGCCAAATGTTTTTCCTATCCCAGTAGGAGAAGTGATACTATAAAAATGATTCTCTGGTCTGATCGCTGCATTATTATAAATTTCTTCTAAAAATCTATTCCTTAATTTATTAAGAGGAATATCAGGATTAAATTTATCAAAATCTTTGTCCCGACGATCATTTATATAAGAAAATATGTCATCTTCTTCCTCTTCCAGATTCCCATTGAA
>JAVCDJ010000094.1 GCA_030765845.1 Candidatus Stygibacter australis | reverse complement strand
TAAGACAGGATCATAAGTAAAATATAGGTTAATGTATCTGACATATTAATTCCTTATGCTACAGGCTCTGGCTCCAAAAAGCACAGTGCCCAGACGCAGCAGATTTGCTCCCTCATCAACAGCAATCTCAAAATCATTGCTCATTCCCATTGAAAGCCATTTAAGCTCAAGCTCAGAGTATTCTTTACTAAGCTGTTCCTTCAAACTTCTTAATAAGCTGAAACTGGCTCGCAATTCCATCTCATCTTCAGTAAATCTCCCGATTGTCATCAGTCCAATTAAATTCAAATTATCATATTCCAGGATCTTTCCTGCTAATTCTGCTGCTGCTTCGGGAGTCACACCAAATTTGCTTTCTTCGCCAGAAGTGTTCACCTGTAATAAGATATCCTGAATTCTATTTATAGCAGCCAGACGAGTATTCAATTTCTCTGCCAGATGCAGGTTATCAACGGAGTGGATCAAGGCGGGATTCAGACTCAGAAGTTTATTTATCTTATTTGACTGCAAATGCCCGATATAATGAAATTCTTCATATAGCCCTTTCAGAAGTGGTATTTTGGTTTCTGCTTCCTGAACTTTGTTTTCACCAATATATTCAATACCAGCTGATAGAGCAGCTTTGATCACATCCAGACCATGCGTTTTTGTGACAGCTAATAACTTGATGTCACTACGCTTTCTACCTGAGCGTTCAGCAGCTTTTACTATCCTCTGCTCTACTTCCTCAATTCTTAATCTAATATCCATATTAATCCATTTCTAGTTTTCAGGAAAGAGAATTTATAATCTCACATCATGTCAAGATAAATGCCTGTGAATCACTTCTTCCGGGTAGTAAGCAAAAATATGGCCGGGATCACATACAATGTTAAAATCGATGAAGCAAGCAAACCTCCTATGGATACTACCCCCATCGGTTGACGAAATTCCTTGCCTGATGCTCCCATTCCCAATGCCATGGGCATCATGCCTAATATGATCGCCAGGGTAGTCATCAATACCGGTTTCAATTTTGTGGGTGCTGCTTCGATTAAGGCATCATGACTGCTGTATTTATTCTCTCGAATCAATTGATTTGTGTAATCCATTATCAAAATAGCATTATTTACCACAATTCCCACCAGCATAATTATTGAAAGCATGGAGATCATATTGATCGTTATTCCGGTAATATATAATGCCGTGAATACTCCGATCATTGCCAGAGGTAATGTCGCCAGAATAATAAAAGGCTGCAAAAATGATTCCAGAATTGCTGCCAGCAGCATATATGTCATAATGATGGCGATCAGCATCACAAAAGCCATATCACGCAAATTTTCATTCATCATTTTTGTATTACCACCCCAGTCAATATTGTAACCAACCGGTATATTCAGACTATCAAGTCTTTTATTGATCTCAGCATTTATTTCACTTAAGCTGTAACCTTTTGCCACTCCCCCAGAGAATTTGATGGCTCTTATCTTATCCAGATGCTGAACCTGGGAAGCTGTCTCCGTAAAACTGATCTCACAGAATTGTGATAAAGTGAACACTCCTCTCTGAGTAACTACTGGTATCCTGCCAATCTCTTCCGGGGTATTCACCTCCGCATCAGAATAACTCACTCTGATCTCATATTCGTTATTATTCTCTTTATAATATGATGATGCCAGAAAACCTTCCATACCACTTCTCAGGGCATATGCCAAGTCGCTGATCGTTACTCCATACCCTGCCATTTTCTCACGGTCCGGGATAAAACTCACTTGAGGATTTCCTGCTTTAGAAGATGTATCAAAATTAGTCAATCCCGGCACATCCTTCATTATTTCTAAAATCTCTTCATTCAGCTTCTGCATTTCTCCGCTGTCAAAACCCGTTAAACTGAATTCCACTGGATCTGATCCCATGGACATTGAAGTCTGTTCTCCTACTTTGATCCGGGCATTTCTCACTTCAGATAATTCCTGCATCAGCAGATTAGATACTTCCACAGTTGACAATTCCCGCGCATCTATATTGATCAGCTTCACATCAAGATTTGCCACATGAGTTCCTCGCGTTGTTAAATCTATCTCTCCCAGCTTACTCATTATGTGTTCCACTTCCGTATGACTGGCAATAATATCTTCCACTTCCCGCACTTTTTGCTCAGTAGTTGCCAGGTCAGTTCCAGCAGGTAATTCCATCCTTACACTTAAACTTCCCACATCTGAACTCGGAGCAAATTCAAAACCCAGTTGCTTTGCCAGCTGAAAACTCATCAAAAAAAGTACAATAGCGATCACTATCACCAGACTGGAAATCCAGCGATTACCCAGAATTAATTTAAGCGATTTACCATAAAAACTTTCCCAGCCTTTAAAAAGCCTCTCAATGCTTTCTCCCACTTTATTCCTTTTCGGTTTTTCCGGCAGAATTTTTGATGCCAGCATCGGAGTGAGAGTAAAAGATATTAATAATGAAAATAATGTAGCAAAAACCACGGTCAAGGCAAAAGGTCTAATTGCTGAGCCCACTATTGAATGCAGACTCGCCAGGGGCAAAAATACCGCTATATTGGTCATTGCTGAAGCAATAACTGCAATAGTGATCTCAGATGTTCCCTTCTGAGCGGAATCGCGACTGTTCTCTCCCAGGTGTTTATGACGGAATATATTCTCAAGCACAACTACCGCATTGGTCACCAGTATCCCCACTGAGGTTGATAGCGCCATCAAAGTTATGATATTCATGGTATAACCCATTTGACCCATCAGGAAAAAACTACTGATCAAAGATACCGGCATGGCAATTGCTGCTATTAAAGTTGAGCGCAGATCGTGCAGGAAAAATAGTAAAATTAATGCTGTAAGCAGGATTCCCAATAGAATATTGGAAACTGTGTCATTTACAGAATCATGAATATAATCAGCATTTGTAAATACCTTTATCAAACTGGTTCCTGCCGGTAGCAACTTCTGGATATCATCCATGCGGCTATCTGCTTCGTCATCGACCTTCACCACATTTCCCTCTCGACTGATTACCAGTCCTAGTCGGATCACATTATCATATCTCTTATTTTTCTGAGTATCATAATAGGATGATTTTATCAGCTGCTCTTTCTTCCCATCGATCACGTCAGCAAGTTCACGTAATCTGCGCATACCATAAGCTGTGGGTATCCGCATTGCTTCCAGCTCTTCCAGATTATCGAATTCTCCTTCCAGTTTTGTGCTTAATCTCTCACTTTGCACCTCAAAACTTCCCCCGCTCATATCCAGATTCTCTGCGGTCAATAATTGTGAAACTGCTGGTATTGATATACCCTGGCTTCTTACTGTATTCTGCTTAAAAACTATCTGGATCTCACGTTCCACTCCCCCATCTACTTCAACTTTTGCCACTCCTGGTATCTTGGAAAACTCTTCTTTCAGAACGTTATTTGCCAGATCATACAGCTCCACATCCTTCAGCTCTCCGCTGAGTATATATTCTATTCCGGCACCGGCAAAAGGATCCACCTTCTCTATTTCCGGCTTCTCAACATCATTGGGTAAAGTATTCAATATGGCATCTATTTTATCCTTTATCTCCTGCAAGCCTAATTGATCATCCTTTGTCATCAGAAATTGCACTACTACAAGTGAGAAATTCTCTATTGAATAGGACTCGATCTTATCTATTTCAGATACTGTGGATATGGCATCCTCTATCTTATCCGTCACCTGTGATTCCACGATCTCAGGGCTGGCACCAGCATAAATCGTCTGAATTGTCACGATGGGAATTTCCATTTCCGGCATCTCTTCCAGATTCATGTTGCGATAAGCGATAAAACCAAATACCACAAACACCATTATCAGCATGGTCGCAAGTACAGGACGCTCTATTGCTAATTTAGCTAAAAACATCTATTATTCTCCCTTACCGGCTGATCTGAACCAGACTGCCATCTTCAAGGAGATTACGGCTTTCAACCACCAGCTTTTCTCCTGCTGCCAATCCACTTATAATCTCAAAATCCAGTCCACTGAACTGCCCTGTTATAACGTAACGCTTCTCTGCCCGATCACCTTTTATAATGTACACAAAATCACCACTGCTGTCCCGCAATAGATTCTTCTTCTCCACCACTATTGCGGCGGGATTATGATATACTTCCAGTTCGATCATCGCATTGATATTAAATTTCATGATCTTATCAGGATTATCAAATTCCAGATCCACTTCAAAAGCTCCACTTCGTTCATTCATGGCATAACCAACAGCCGTTATTGTGCCTTGATATTCATTTCCTTCCCATTTTGCGATTGCCGCAGAACCTTTTTGGATCATGCCAATTTCTTTCTCAGTAACAGTTACTTTACTTTTCAATCTATCCAGCTCAGCTACTGTGAAAAGCAGATCTCCTGACTCTACATGATCAGTCTCATCCACATATATCTCTACCAGATAGCCATCTATGGGTGCTCTCACTTCCAGCATCTTCTCCACTGTATTTAATTGTGATTCTGCTGCCAGATAACCTGCTTTCACGTTATCCACTTTCTGCTGTGAAATACCCCCGTCCTGATAGAGATTCTTTAGTCGCTCATAACTTGCTGACATCACATCATAATTCGCTCTAACTGCCTGATAATTCATCCCTGACAGATCCTGAGGAAATGTTACTATCACATCACCCTCTTTCACCAGATCACCTTCTTCAAAATTTATCTTTTCTACTGTGCCACCTACTAATGATTGCTCAGTTGCCTGATTAACTCCTGTCAATTTACCGTTATAATCAAGTTTTTTGCTGAAAGATTCCTCACTAAGAACCCGCACTTTTACAGGCACCCCGTTTTCTTTGTGTAATTGCTCCAGGCTTTTACTCTCGACTGCTTCCTTCTTCCCGCAGCCACTTAATAATAATATCCCTGCTAATATAATTATATATTTATTTCTCACCTTACTTCTCCTTTCTCATTTTATCTAAATCTCTTCCGATTGCTTTATCAAAATATATTTTTGCCAAAATCACTTCATATAAGGCATTACTATAGCTCAATTTGGCCTGCTGCCGATTCAATTGAGCATCAGCAATTTCAAGCTCTGTGCCCTGTCCATTGGCATAACGTGATTGAGCTATCTCATAGCCTCGCTCTGCAAGAGCAGAATTATTTTCCTGCACGGTAAGTTTCTCCCGGCTGTGATCCAGATTTTGCCAGGCGTTGCGGATATCAAGGCGTATCATTTCCTGGATATCTGCATCGGCTTCTTCTGCTTTTATTATTTCTGCCTGAGCTTCTCTGACCTCACTTATCCTGGTCAATCCTGTAAATAGAGGTAATTGAAAACCAAGTCCCACACTTGCCTGAGTACCAAAATCATCACCTTCAATTTCATAATCATCAGTTGCAGTATAAAAATTATAACTCGCTGTAAGTGCTATAACTGGATAAAAATCTGCCTTCTCCATCTTTGCCAGCACTTCTTTTATCCGCACATTCAGTTCCGAAAGCTGAACTTCTATCCGATTGCTCATACCTTCATCAAGTGCTGTTTCCAGAACTAATTCCTCTTGCTCAGGTAAATTAAAATCTGTCTCCAGCTCAAAATCTGTATCTCCCGTATATCCTATATAATTACAAAAATTCTCCCGACCGAGATTCAGATCATAACCTGCCTGTAAAACCTCAGGCTCCATTTTTTTATATTCCAGCTCTGCCCGTAATTTATCATATTCAGAAACCAGCCCCTGCTGATACATTTTATCCACATCCTGCAAGTGCTCATCGGTTAATTCCAAGGCATCATTCTGGATCTGCCACACTTCATGCGCCAGCTTCACTCCATAATACAAGCGAGTGGTTTCATAGATCACTTCCTGCACCTTCAACCGGTAATTCTCTTTCTGTATGTTCCGTACCCTGTCTGCTATCTTGATCCCGGATATCAGCTTGCCTCCTGCAAATAGTACCTGGCTTATTTCCAGTCCGCCTGCAAATGACCCCTCTTTTATCACTGATCCCGGTATTAATGAACTCACCATTCCATCCAGATAGCCCGTTATCAATTGCTGATTATCCCAGAGCACTTCATCTGTGCTGCTCATAGTACCCATTTCATCATCCAGCATATCAGTTAAATTATCCAGTTCAGATTGTGAGGATTCAGGTAACTCAGTTCGGCTTAGGCTGTATTGCCCCTGCAAAGTCAATTGAGGAAGCAGCATTCCTCGCGCTGCATAATACTTCTGGTTATATACTTCTATTTCCTGCTTCTCCTGATTTAATCCATGATTGTTCTCAAGAGCTGCTGTTATCGCTTCTTCCAGTGACATACTCATCAAATATAGAGGAAACAGCAAAATTAATATTATTAATCTCTTCATATCCCTTTCCTTATTTTTTTATTCCTTCCAGCATTGTATCTATTAAAAATTCATAGTTTATCCTCTTCTCGTCTTTATTATTTAATAAATCTATCCCTGGCACTTCTATGTGATATACACTGTTGATTATATTTAACATTACTATCATATATCTCTCTATATCAAGGTCTGCCTTAATTATTCCGGTATCTATTCCTTCCTGGAGTAATTTTCTAAACACCTTAAAAAATCCCTGCAGCATTTCATTAGCTATATTCTGTACCCGTTTTATCCGTACCTTCACTGCTTTCAGTAATATCATGAGCGCCAGGCTTTTGTGGGACTCATATAAATTCAAAGGGATCATCAGAAAAAACCTCAATTGCTCTATTATATCTATATCCTCCCCTCTCTTTTGCTCAAACTCAGCAAAATATTTTTGCCCTTCTTTCTTGATCACGCTCAAAAAAAGCTCTTCTTTGGACTTGAAATAATAATAAAGACTCGCCTTGCCGCTTCCCATAGCGATCGCTATCTGCCGCATGGAAGTATGCTCATAACCATGCAGATTAAATAACTGCCCGGCAGTCTCAATTATCTCTTCTCTTTTCTGATCATATTCCTTCATCATCTCTCCCGGGTCGATTCACTACTTCGACCACTTTGACCAAATCGGTCTAATAGGTCTAAACCGTCAAGAAATTTATAGATTTTATCATAATATCTATATTACACTCGAACTAAATCAACTAATTTCCCGGCAAACAGATGTAACAACATAGCACTATCTAACAAAAAAATGTCACTATGTGCTTTGTTGTTCCTCTTCTAATCCTAAAGTGGACTATTTTATGATCTATATTAATATTATATTTATATTTAAGCTACTCAGTAGTAAGTTTACATAATATTCAGCCTGATTTTGGGAAATTAGGCATGATTTCATCTTTTCCCGTGGGGTACGTTTGTTATTGTTAATAATATTGCTGAATTTTGACCTGTGGATTTTAAATTGCACCGTGAAATTAGCAGCAGGTAAGGTCAGAGTTTTGAACGGTACTCCGGGCAAACTTCGGGGTGACAATTATAAGCAGCCAGTTTTTAAATTATTTATCAGATCAGGGATGGTCTGTATACGCAAAAATGTAATCTATACACTGGTAAGTGATATTTGATTTTAATTGATTCGGCTTAATAGATATTATAGCTGATACTTGACTATAACAGTCTCTTGGTACATTCTCTATTATAATATTTTATTTATCTTGACAGCATTATAGTTAATGTACCTAAATGTCTTTGTTGATAATTAATAATCTTTGCGGGGAAAAATTATGAATAGATCTTGCTGCCGATTTATAAAT
>JAVCDJ010000093.1 GCA_030765845.1 Candidatus Stygibacter australis | reverse complement strand
TAGAAGTTATTTTCAGCTTTGACAGCAGTGACCTTTTAGAGGGAGAATACAGCACGGAAATTATTCTGGCTACCAATGACCCGGCAGAAGAATTCATATTTATCACAGTCAATATGACTGTATTCACGGTTGATAATGATCCGGCAGGATTACCTCAAGTCACTGGGATCCAATCAGTATTTCCTAATCCCTTTAATCCACAGACCTGCTTTAAATATGCATTATCAGAGCCAGCCAATGTGAAGCTGGATATCTACAATATTAAGGGTCAATTGGTGAAAGAATTAGTAAATGAATATCAGTCTGGGGGAAATTATTCGCTGATCTGGCAGGCAGATAAGGCAGTTAGCGGAGTTTATTTTTATAGATTCCAGGCAGGTAATGAGTATCAAACTGGTAAATTAATCTTATTGAAATAAATCTACTTTTATTATGAAGGGTTGCTTCGGCAGCCCTTTTTTTGTGCATGCATTCCCCTTAAATTAAATTGCTGTGCTCTTGTGCCAGACTCTGGTAGGGACAGACCCGGGTGTCTGCCCAGAATTTACTGTTTTTTTAATATTATCGAAGAAGGGCAGACACTTGGGTCCGCCCCTACCAGTCGGTGTATTAAACATTGATATGGGGGAAAAGTAAAAAAATGGGGATGCAATGCTAAAAGGAAAATTATTGACAAATAAATGGTATAATTTGATAATATAAATGTAATATCTAATAGTAAAAATTGCAAATTGGAAAATAGCGTCAGGGAGGTTTTGAATGAAGAAATTAATCTATTTCTTTGTAATTATAATAATAATGTTTGGCTGCAGTGATGACCCTACAGATACTGATGCAACATGCCCGGAAGTTACGATAACTTACCCTTTTGAAGGAGATACATTTTCTACTGGTTCAATAGTTTCTATCACAGCAGAGGCATCAGATAATAAAGCGATCGAAAAAGTTGAATTTTATCTGGATGAAGAATTGCTCTGTTCTATTACTGATACAGAATATCGTTATGAATGGGACACAACTAATAATACAGGTACACATTCTATTAAGGCGATAGCTTTTGATCCTTCCGGTAATACTGAAGAATCAGAGGCTATTAATGTAACAGTACGGCAGTTTAATCTTATAATCTCAGAAGTAGTTAATAGTTCAGATGATGCTGAATACAAGTACGTAGAGTTATTCAATTCAGGCACTTATTCAATTGATTTTGAAGCTGAGAACTGGTTTTTGACTATTCAGAAAGATGGCGTTGTAATGAATTCTATTTCCCTCAATGCTTCGTTACCTCCAAAAGGTGTTTACTTAATTTCATTTAATAGTGATGTACCAGATCACGATTTAGTATCAAGCCAGATATCAGGTGATGGAAATGACGGATATTTTCTTTATTTTGGTGGTGATCATGAAAGTGGAATATTAGTGGATTGCTTTGGAGTGATCGATCAAAATGGAACCGGACAGCAATGGGAATACTCCTCCACCATTGTTACCCGGAACAGCGACGTTTCTTTACCCAATCTTAATTGGAGTTCCTCTGAATGGACTTTTTTATCACCCGGTTCAAGTTCTGATGCAACTCCTGGCAGACACAGATGGAATTCATCTATATTCAGCTCAGAAATACTAATTGCTCCATCACATAACTCTCATGAATTTATCTTTCCCGGGATTGGGAATCTATTGATGACTATTGATATTGATGAACCTGATCCTGTTAACATTGTTATACAGGCAATTGACAATAAACTTCAAGAAAATGAATTATGCTACAATGGTTACTGGAATATATATATTGATAATAACTCAACTGATATAAATACCCAGATCACCTATCTGGAGGAAAATCTGGATCAGATCCCTGAAGATAGCCTGGTTGTTTCAGCTAATAGTCAAATATTACTAAGTATTCTCGATACATCGACTAATCAAATACAATTTGATCATCATTTCCCATCCTTTACGCGTCTTACATTGCACGATAGTAATATTGAAATTGATCCGCCATTACCAGTTACGTTGTCTTCCTTTTGTGCAATGTACTCAGATGATAAGCCAGTTTTGCAATGGATCACTCAATCTGAATTTAATAATGCAGGCTGGAATGTCTATCGCTCAGAATCAGATGATCTATCACTTTCTTGTGTGATAAACTCAGAGCTGATCCCTGGAGCAGGTACAACTACTGAGCCAACGGTATATAGCTTTGCTGATGAATATTATGTTGAAGGAGGTGCAACCTACTATTACTGGCTGGAATCTGTAAGTTATAACGGGTTTACAGAAACTTTTGGACCAATTTGCTTACAAATACCAGAATATCCTGACAATCAAACAATTCTCTCTGATTTTAATATTACGATAGTAGGTGATTATCCTGTTTTGAGCTGGATAACTTTATGTGAATACAACAATGCAGGTTGGAACATTTATCGAGGTTTTGGAGAGGATAATTTCGATGATGCCATCCAAATTAATCCAGAACTAATTGAAGGAGCTGGAACCTGTAATGAGCCAACATCTTATTCCTACACAGATCAACATATACTATATCCAGGTACAATTCATTATTACTGGCTGGAAGATGTGAAATATGATGGCAGCACAAACTTGCATCCTCCAACGATGGTTTATATTCCATAGTTCGATTTAACCGAAACCTGTAGCAATTAGTGTAAATCCCTTTATGGATATATCAATCTAACAAACTAGCAGTTTTTGACTGCCAAAACTGAACCAATTTAAAATGCTTTTTTTTGTGCATGCATCCCCCTGAAATTAAATTGCTGTGCTTTTTACCCCAGACTCTGTTAGGGGGCAGACCCGTGTTTATGCCTAGATTTTACTGTTTTAATACTGTCGAAAGAGGGCAGACACTTGGGTCTACCCCTAGTCGGTCTATCAAACATCGAAGTGCCTTTTTTTGTGTTCTTGACACCAGACGGTTAGATAAATTAATTGTATGAATTGAAAAAATACGAAATATAAAAAATGAATTGGAGGATTAATGAGTATTCCGATTATGTGGTATATTGCACCAGTAAGTGCAGTAGTGGCTTTATTATTTGCCTGGTATTTCTTTAATAATGTAAAGAAACAGGATCCGGGAACAGAACGGATGCAGGAGATAGCGGGTTATGTACGCGAAGGTGCTTTTGCCTATCTTAAGCAGCAGTATAAAGCTGTAAGTATCTTTTTTGTTATAGCCTTTGTGGTATTTAATCTCATGGCTCATCTGCTGCACGTGCTGCACTGGTTAGTGCCTTTGGCATTTTTAACTGGTGGTTTCTTTAGCGGACTGGCAGGATATATTGGCATGAATACCGCAACAATGGCATCAAACAGAACAACAGCAGCGTGCAGAACCAGCCTTAATAAGGGCTTGCAGATTGCTTTCCGCGCTGGCGCTGTGATGGGATTAGTGGTTGTGGGACTCGCATTGATCGATATTTCCATCTGGTTCTTTGTCCTTAAGAAAGTAAATATGGAATTACATACCATCACGGTAATCATGCTTTCATTTGGTATGGGTGCATCCACACAGGCATTATTTGCCCGTTTAGGTGGAGGAATCTTTACGAAAGCAGCCGATGTTGGTGCTGATCTCGTGGGTAAAGTGGAAGCCGGAATCCCGGAAGATGATCCACGTAATCCTGCAACTATTGCCGATAACGTAGGTGACAATGTGGGTGACGTAGCCGGAATGGGTGCCGATCTTTATGAATCATATTGCGGTTCAATATTGGCAACAGCAGCTCTTGGAATGTCAGCTTATCTTCAAGCAATAAAGATGAAGCCCGAAATCTTACCCCAAGCAGCAATGCAGATGGTAACAGCTCCTATGATATTGGCAGGAATCGGAATCCTGCTTTCAATAATTGGTGTATTCCTGGTTCGCTCAAAAGAAAATGCCGGACCAAAAGAACTTATGGCAGCTTTGAATAAGAGCGTTTATGGCAGTTCAATCCTTATCGTGATTGCCGCATATTTCGTAACAAAATTTATCCTTCCCTCAGATGTTATCAGCACAACCGGTGTATTCTTCTCAGTTGTGATCGGACTGGCTGCCGGTATTTTGATCGGATATTTCTCGGAACGCTCTACTTCTGATCATTATAAACCGACTAAACAAATTGTGGAACAGTCAAAATATGGACCGGCAACCGTAATTATTGAAGGGATTGCAGTAGGACTTGAAAGTGCCGCAATGCCGCTTATAATCATCGGTATCGCGATTATTTCCGCATTTACAATTTGTGGTGGATTTTCAGAAGGAATCGAATTTGGACTTTATGGCATCGGATTTGGCGCTGTGGGTATGCTGGCAACATTGGGCGTAACACTGGCAACTGATGCCTTTGGACCTATTGCCGATAATGCGGGTGGTAATGCAGAAATGTCAGGACTTCCCCCTGAAGTACGTAAGAAAACTGATGCACTGGATTCTGTAGGTAACACAACTGCTGCTACCGGAAAAGGCTTTGCTATCGGAAGTGCTGCCCTCACGGCAATGGCACTTATGGCTGCCTATCTGGAAGAAGTAAGGATCGGATTACAAATGCAGGATATACCTGACCTGGTGATAAATTACAGTGATAAACTTAAAGAAACCGTACCAGTAGCTACTGCTTCGATTGCAAATTTCATTTCTTATTATGAAGTTAACCTGATGAACCCGCGTTTTCTTGTGGGTATATTCTTAGGAACAATGGCTGTATTCCTCTTTTCATCAATGACCATGCGCAGTGTGGGAAAAGCTGCGGGAGTTATGGTGGCAGAAGTTAGACGCCAGTTCAAAGAAATCCCGGGAATCCTGGAAGGAAAAGCAACACCAGATTATAAGAGATGCGTAATGATCTCAACCGTGGGAGCTCAGAAAGAAATGGTTGCTCCGGCAATGGTAGGAATTTTTACACCAGTTATCGTAGGTGTGATCTTGGGAGTTGCAGGAGTACTTGGTGTACTCACTGGCGGACTCGTAGCAGGATTTGCTCTTGCCTGCATGATGAATAACGCTGGTGGTGCCTGGGATAATGCCAAGAAATTCATTGAAACCGGACAGAAAGGCGGAAAGGGCTCAGATGCTCATAAAGCTTGCGTTGTAGGTGATACAGTTGGCGATCCCTTCAAAGATACTACAGGACCTTCTATCAATATCCTGATCAAGCTTATGAGTATGGTAAGTATCGTGTTTGCCGGATTGATCGTGGCTGTAAGTCCTCATGTTCAGGCATGGCTGGGGATTGTGAAGCAATTTTGAATCCACCAAAGGCGGACAAGTTTTGAGTGTTGAATTTTGAATGAAAGACTGCACGCATAAGGGTGCTGAGGAATAATTTAAAGCCCGGATGTTTGTCCGGGCTTTTTTTATTAGGAAATCTGAAATATTTTTGAGGATATGCTTATTTATATTTATCTGACATCAGGTTGATCTCGATAATAATCTCCTTTACTTTTTTTGACTTTATTCTTTCTGCTACTGACAAAAATAAAAAGCGTATATCTTTTTGGCAAAAAATATTTTGTTAAATATTATGACAAAAAATTATTTGTCATCTTCTTTTGAGTAACATGCAGATCGTTACTATATCGGTAATGAAAATTCGATAAATAAGCTAACAATTTGAGAATCAAAGTGTCATTTAACAGAATATTATATTGTCAGGACAATATTTCTATTTCTATTGACAATATATTTTCTTGACAAATCTATTTATATTTTTTGGAATGGTCACAGTTTAAATAGAAGGAGTGGAATTTTGAGTCCTGAAAAATTAAAGAATTTTAGATTAGAGATGAATCTTACAAGAAAGAACCTGGCAGCTATGCTGGAAGTGAGTGAAGCAACAATTGTCCGCTGGGAAGATGAACATAAAGGAAAAGAGCCTTTGGAAATGAAGGAACAAGACAGTTTGCTTCTAGAAACATTAGCCTGGCTGTACGAAAAAGCAACTAAAACCAAAGAAATTAAAGAAGGAACTATACTTTATAGTTTGATATTAATGCTATCAGGCAGTACAAAACATCTGAAGTATTTGGAAAATAGGTTTATATTCTGGAGAATGTTTAACTTATCATCAACATCAATAATAGCATATAATGTTATGACTCCCAGTATATTAATCCAACTTTTAATGCATCTATTTATGAGTAAAAAGAATAAGTCAATTGAGAAATATATTGAATTATACACTGAATACGGAAAGACTTATGGAGTGAGAGCCTTGCTATGTATTGCCGGTAAAATAAAGCTGGCAGAACAAAGGGAAATACCTATTAAATAGGAGGATACATGTCAGAAGATGAAAGGATTGAAATTGCTAAAAGCAAAATTAATGAAGAATTTGTTACCAAGGGAGCCGAAAAGATTACGACTGATGACGTAGAAAGAGTAATCTCGAAATCAGAAAAGATTTTAGAAATGTTTAGGAAAATACCTGTATTGGGAAGGTATCTTGAGGATATTTTAGTGATGTTGCAGATGCTGACAGATTATATTAAGGGGAAATATAAAGAAGTCCCCTGGTGGGTAATTGCTTCGGTTACATTTGCTTTAGTCTATCTACTTAGCCCCATTGACGTGATACCAGATTTTATTCCCGTAATCGGTTACATTGATGATGCCTTTGTGATTGGAATATGTCTCCTTCTAATAGAGAATGATTTACAGGCATATCGTGAATGGAGGTTTAATAATGGCTCGTAAAATTAGAAGTGATGCAAAATTAGGGAGTGTTCTGGAAAGAGCAGGGATTCCTAAAGATAAACAGAATGATGTTTTGAAATCCAAAAAAGGAAGAAATGTTAGAAAAGATGTAAAAATAGATACATTAAGAAAACGTGCTGGGAAGAAGAAAAACTAAATTCCGACAAAGTACTCATAGGAATCATCATATTAAAACCGAACTTGTAAAGCATCGGAATACGTCGTAGATCAATCGTCCCCGATTGATCATTTTTAAATCACTCAATCGGGGACGATTAAGCTACATAAATCACATATCAAAATAATTACTAAACAATGTAATAAGTATCTATCAAGTAATGGTAGATTGATTGATCATCAGCTTGATTTTGATAATAAGCGTGTCATTGTAATAATTGAATTGAAAGGTGAAAAAGAGCAATTTAATATAGTTTTATCAGATTTAAAAGTGATTGAGAATGCTGGGGTTTATTATTTGAAGATAGGCAGATTTGATATTGAAAGAGAATGGATAAAGCTATTAGGTCAGGATTATCTGGATGGTAAATTTGGAGATCCAAGAATTAATTTACCAGAAAAGGTGGGAAAAATGCTGAGTAATGTTATTTAGAATCCTTTGATTAAGAAGATTTCTTTAAAAAGAGATTACATAGTGACATAATATGGGAATAGTTAAATAGTTAGTCGTGAGATGTGAGTCGTGAAAAGTGAGTCGTAAATGCACGCTTATGCGTGCTGAGGAATAATATAAAGCCCGGATTTTTGCCCGGGCTTTTTTATTAGAAAATGAGAAAGATTTTTGAGGATATGCTTATTTATTCATCTGCCAACAGGCTGATCTCTGCAATAATCTATTCTATCGTTTTTGGGGTTTTTCAAATTTCTGCCACTGACAAAAATGAAAGAGTATAACTGTTTGGCAAAATATATTTTTGTTTAACTATTATGACAAAATATTATTTGTTATCCACCTTTGAGTAACATACAGATCGTTACTATATCAGTTATAAAGATTTGGACATAAGCTAATAATTTGAGGATAAGAAGTTTGTTCACTATCTTTATTTTGTGATTTTAATTGACAGAATAATTAATATTCTTCTGTTTTTACATAAGCTCGAACATGATTAAAAATGTGTGTAATGAAGAATTATTGGGAGGGATTATTAAATTGATTAATAGCGATAGAATTATTAAATATTTCCCGAAAGATCCGTTTTTTAAGATATTATACCAGAACAAACTCACGAATAAAAGATTACTATTCTACCTGTAAGTATTAAGGTTTTCATTAATAATCGATATCAATAATTTATAAAGAGTTCTGCAAAAATAAGCAGAAAAATAGAGTGAGAATTTAGCAATGATAATGCAAGCAAAATATAAGAACAGAAAAATCTATTTCTTGTTTGTAATTTTTATTATTTTTTGAATAATAAAACAGGTCTTTATAAGCGAATATGTGATTTTGAGCATGTTCAACTATGGCGTTGATAATCAACATCCTGAGGAATAACGTTTAATACCGCTCAAATCAAGATGAGAAAACATTTCGGAATATTCCATGACAAGTGGGGTATTCATTTCATCATGTGAGTATTCATAATGAAACTCACATTGAAGAATGACATTTATAAGGCATTTTGGCTCCTTTTAATTTATTGTTCCATAAGACATTAAGACAATATTTTTTCAGTTAGCAGGTAGTTAAAGTGTTTCAAAGTAATATAACTTATTTCTTATCAATAATTTAGTAAATGTTAAGAAGACTTTAGATTAAAAAACAAATTGTGGAGGAAAAGATGAGAATTAATGTAATTTTTTTATTGTTTGTTATGTGCATTTGTGCAGGTTTATTTGGGCAGTATGGTAATTATGCCTTACACCCTTTTGAACCAGGAATAATTGACGCAAGGGCAGAAGCACTTGGAAGTACTTCAATATTATCTTCAAGTGGAGCGAATTATATTTTTAATAATCCTGCAATGTTAAGTCGCTTAGACAGTAAAAATTTTCAGCTAAGTTGCCTGGCAAAGTTTGGTAAAAGTGAAAATACTGAAGATATTGAAGGATATGATAGTGAAACATATGAAAGAGAATATCCATTTCATTTTAAAATAAATGGGTTATCATTTGGAATGCCTTACGAAATGACAAACTCTCAGGATATGAAGATCGGCTTTGGAGTTGGTTATAGGACATACTATGATCTAAGTTATAATTATCACTATGAAAACAACGATGATGATTATACGTATGAGGTTGATAGAAATGCTCACGGAGGATATAACACATTGGTTTTGGGTGGTGGAGTGTGTTATCAGGAGAAAATGTATGGAGGTATTTCGTTAAGTTTTCCATTTTTAAGTACCTATTCAGTAGAGACTGAAGAAAATATTGAAGGAGAGATAGATAAATACGATTATGAAGGAACATTAACCGGAACTTTTTTTACATTAGGTGGAGCTTATATACTTAATGAGAAGATGACTATCGGTGTAAGGTTAAGAACAGGTATCACGCTGAACGATGAATATGAATATGATGATGGTGATAAAGATGAAGATGATATCATAATACCATCTGAATTTGGCTTAGCTATGGAGATGAAACCCAATGACAGAGTAAAGTTATATCTTGAATATCTGACACGAGGTTTAAGTAATTACGAGATAGAAGAAGGTAATGAAACTTATGATTTGTATGAAGATTCTGATAATGGCTATTCTTTGAGAGCGGGATTAGAAACTGGTTCAGAATCTCTTTTTCGGTTAGGATTTTTTATGCAAAGCGTACCTATCTATGAATTGTTAGAAATTGACGATGATTGGGAAGGAGTTTATGATGAAAAACCATTAACAGAGATGGGCTTTACAGTAGGATTCGGATTGAAGATGGGACCTCAGACTACCTTAGGTATTTATGGAGCATATTCTTTCCTTAATTATGAAGAAAGTTTTGATTATGATGGTTGGAGAAATGACATTGATGAAGAATATTCTAACAGCAGAATTAAATTGGGATTTACGTTGGGTTCTAATTTTTAACCAATTAGCAGAATCATTGATATAAAAGGTTAGTTAATAAATTACCATCGCAAGTTAGCGGTGGTATTTTTTTTTATGACCAGTCATCATACTTATTTCCTGGCTTTTTTATTGTGAACGAAGTGAACATTGTAAACATTATTAACTAAGTTCATTTGTAATTAATCTTCTTGACAGATTTATTTTCAATGGCGTTAAATGAATATAGGATTATTTGGATGAATCTACGGAGGAAATTATGAAAAAAGGTTTATTTTTTTTAATTATTATGAGCGGATTATTTCTGCTTGCTGAGACGATTTATGTCCCTGATGATTACCCTGCAATTCAGGAAGCTATTAATGCATCTGAAGATAGTGACCTTGTACTAGTCTCTCCTGGAACTTATTTTGAGAATATAAGCTTCTTTGGTAAGGCAATAACTGTGGCTTCTTTGTATTATACAACCCAGGAACCTGGTTATATATCGGATACTGTTATCAATGGTGGTGGAGCAAGTCATGTAGTATGTTTTGAAAATGGCGAAACACCAGAATCGGTTTTAACGGGTTTTACTATAACAAATGGAAATGCTTCCTGTGGTGGAGGAATTCATTGCGAATATTCCAGTCCAGTTATCACTGATCTAATCATCACTGGTAATAGTGCCGATACCTATATGGGTGGGGGTATTCATATAATCAATGATAGTAATGTCCAGATAGAAAACGTAGTCATAGAAAATAATTTTGCGGATCATGAAGGTGGAGGGATTTATATCAATAATAATTGTGAGGTTAATCTGGTAGGAGTTACTATCAGAGATAATGATGCCTACTGGTTTGGCGGGGGAATCAAGATCAGCAACAGCAGTCTGCATTTGGAAGATGTAAATATTCAGGGGAATTTTGCTCCAGAAAAAGGTGGGGGTATCTGCTGTTATGCAGAAACCGAACTTACCTTTAGTACTGATAACCGCAGCAGTGTTTTTAACAATCACAGCAGCTATGCGTGTGATATCTATTCTGATGTGCTAATAGATGTGATAGTGGATACATTCACTGTAGATGAACCTACCACAAGTCAGGCAGCACCGATCGAGAATTTCAGTTTTGATATATTAACTCCCTTACATGAATTGATAAATTGTGACATCTATGTATCACTTGATGGAAATGACCTTAATAGTGGGTATAGTGCAGAAGAGCCTCTGTTGACAATTTCACTTGCCACCTCGATCATTCAGGCAGACAGCCTTAATCTGCACACTGTCTGGATCGCTGAGGGCACCTATTCACCTTCTACTAATAGAGATTTTTTCCCTATTGGGGTACCTGAAAATATAACAATATCTGGTGCTTCTATGGAAAATACAATACTTGATGCCGACAGCACTGCGGGAGTACTTAGTTTTGTGGAATCTAATAATAGTGGAGCAAATAACCTGACGATTACCCACGGTCGAGCTACTTATGGTGGGGGTATTCACTGTGATTATTCCTCTCCGCTTCTGGAAGACCTGATCATAGAAAATAATATTTACCTGTTTACATATTCACAGGGAGGTGGAATTTTTTGCGGCCATAATTCAAATCCCGTGATCAATAATGTAATTATCAGAAATAATACAACCCTTCTTGGAGGAGGGATTTGTTGCGAGTTTTCCTCTAACCCGCTGATCAGCAACGTGATCATTGATAACAATCGTGCTCTGGGAGATGGCGGAGGTATATATTTACGCTCTTCATCTTGCCCTTCTCTTTCTAATGTCACAATCACTAACAATACCTCTGATGAGTTTGGTGGTGGGATATATGCCCTCAGTCCACCTGCTCTGATGGAAAATGTGAGCATTAGAAATAATCAATGCTCCTCATATGGGGGTGGAATTTATCTTCAAGAAGGTAGTCTCCTATTGTCAGGAGTGAACATAACTAATAACCGGGGAGGTGCGGGAGGAGGTTTCTATATAGCATCGATGGCAACTCCAGTTTTTGATCCTGAAAACCGCTGTAATATCTATTTGAATAACTCTATAGAACGGGATAACGGCTGCGATTTATTCTATTTTGCCTATGAAGATATAATCCAGGTAATAGTTGATACTTTCACAGTCATGAACCCTACTGATTTTCATGCCTGCCCTTGCAACATGTTTAGTTTTGATATCCAGAATGTAGTATATGAACAGATAGACAGTGATCTTTATGTATCACCTGATGGGGATAATTCAAATAGCGGTATTAATGCAGAAGAACCCTTTAAAACAATATTGCATGCTTCCATGGTAATGCAGGCAAGTTCTGACAATCCTCACAATATTTATCTGGCAGAGGGCACATATAGTCCCCTTACCAATGAAGAATATTTTCCAGTGAGTTTACCCAGTTATGTATCATTAACAGGTGAAAGTCAGCAAACTACTATTTTAGACGCTTTGGGTTTTGCCGGGGTAATAGCTCTTGATAATGCAGACAGTGTAAGTATCTCTGATATCACTATTTGCAATGGTGAAGCAGAAAATGGGGGCGGCATTAAGAGCTTTTCGTCAACACTCAGTTTGCACAATGTGCTTATACAAGGAAATAGTGCAGAAGATACTGGTGGTGGAATTGATATCAGCTATGGAGGATCACTCCAACTTAGTAATGTGACTCTAACCAATAACTCCGCAGATAGAGGGGGCGCGATATTCAGCTACCACGCTGATACCAATAATCTTATAAATGCTACAATTACTAATAATTTTGCTAATCAAGGCGGAGGTATTTACAGCTATCGTTCTGATTTTAATCTGGTTAATAGTATATTATGGGGTGATGGACCTATTATATTTTCTTCAAGCTGGATACCATCAATTCTGATGATCGCTCACACTGACCTGCAAGGTGGTTATGAAAATATAGTGACTATTGAGGAATGCATAATTGACTGGCTCGATGGAAATATTGATAGTGATCCCATGTTCACATTTCCCGGAACAGATTTTTCTCTTTTAGAAGATTCTCCCTGTATTGATGCTGGAACAGCCTACTTTGAATATGAAGGCGAAGTGTTAGTTGATCTGGATGAGAGCGAGTATTTTGGTTCTGCACCTGATATGGGGGCCTGGGAATATTATCCGGTTGATAGTGGAGAAGAATGTATCCCGAATACAGGTCTTGCACTTAATAATTATCCTAATCCTTTTAATCCAGAGACACAATTGGTATTCAACCTACCAGAGGATGAACACGTTAAATTAGCAGTTTACAATTTGAAAGGTCAACGAGTGAAGACGCTTGTGGATGAAGTTATGGCAGCAGGGGAGAATAAAATAATCTGGGATGGCAGAAATAAGACTGGGCAACCTGTAGGTTCTGGTGTCTATCTGGTAAAACTGCTAAGTGAAAAAGAGAAAGTAATAAAGAAGATAATGTTGATGAAATAATGAGTGAGTAATTATGAAGCAGATACTAACATGGATATTTATTATTAGTCAATTATTTCTGCTGGCAGAGACGATCTATGTACCTGATGATTATCCTGCTATTCAGGAAGCAATTAATGAGTCTGAAGATGGTGATCAGGTTATTGTATCTCCTGGCACATATACTGAATGTATTAATTTCCTCGGTAAAACGATAACAGTAGCTTCTTTATTTTATACTACTCAAGACACCAGTTATATTTCACAAACTGTGATAGATGCTTTTTACAACGATAGCGTAGTAACATTCTGCAATTCAGAAACTTCAACTTCAGTTTTAAGCGGTTTCACACTGATCAATGGCTTTAGCAGTTTAGGTGGTGGAATCTACTGCCTGGAAGCAAGCCCCATGCTTGATCATCTAACGATTTATAACTGTAGTGCGAACTCTTATTCAGGTGGTGGTATTTACTGCGAGAGCTGTAATTCAATCCAGATGGAGAGCTTGATTATCTATAATAATACAGCTACAATGTGGGGCGGTGGAATATTCATGAATGACTGTTCTAATGCAGCTCTCAGCAATTCAGAGATCAGGAATAACAGCAGTTCTTATACTGGCGGAGGAATGCAATGTTTAGTCTCAACCATGGAATTAGAGAACGTTATAATCTCAGATAATCTATCCGGGTGTCACGGTGGAGGAATATATGCTCAGAACTGTGACATTATCACTATGCAAAATTGCGAAGTAATAAGTAATAATGTTTATATTGATCATTTTTATTCATCTGGCGGCGGTGTGTGTTTCATTGAAGAAGGTGAACTGGTTTTGGATCATGTGGAAATATTGAATAATACTGCCATTAATGGGGGTGGATTATATCTTGGGCACTATCCAGTTACAGAAGTGACTATGGACAGTGTAGTGATAGCTGGTAATTCTGCCCGAATAAGTGGTGGCGGTATATATAGCCATAATGCTAATTTGCACATAACCAATTCTGAAATCAGAGATAATGTAAGTGATAAAGGCGGAGGGATCACATTTATGGGAAACCAGAACGCCTATCTGGAAGATGTGATGATAGCTAATAATAGAAGTTTTACTCTCGGAGGTGGAATTTATATTTGGGATTCATACGCCCTGCTGGCTGGCGTGACAATAACTGAGAACCAGGCAGAACTGGGAGGAGGAATATTTTTCCGAAACTCTAATCCGGATTTCAGCATTACAAACCTTTGTAGTATCTATCTGAATAACATAGGATTACGCGGTAATGGTAATGAACTATATTCCCAGGAATACGTGAATATCGCTATTGATACATTTACGGTTTTAGAGCCCAGCAGCTATCACATTACTGATCTAAGTAATTTTGATATCTCAATTCAAAATGGTATAATAGAACAGATAAGTGCAGACCTTTATGTATCTCCTGATGGTGATAATATGAATAGCGGATTATCAGCAGAAGAACCATTGAAAACAATATATTATGCCTGCAACTGCCTTTTGCCCCAAAATGATGAAACATCAATTATTCATCTGGCAAATGGGAATTACAGTTATTATTCTAATGGTGAGAGTTTCCCGGTTAATCTGCCTGATAATGTGTTCTTAGAAGGCGAATCCCAGCAGAATGTTATCCTTGATGCCACTGGCAGTAATAGTGTAATGACCTTTTACAATACTAATAACTGCCAGGTTAGCAGAGTGACTCTTCAAGGTGGATGTGATATCAGGGGTGGTGGAGTTTATCTGGAAAATTCCAGTCCGGTTTTCAGGGAAGTAACGCTTAGAAATAATACTGCCACGGAATCTGGGGGCGGGATGTATTGTGATGGGACGTCATCCCCACGTCTGGAAAAAGTTACTCTTATAAACAATACCAGCACGGAAAAAGGAGGAGGTATTGCCTGTATTTCCCTCTGCCATCCGCAATTAGTGAATGTTACCATGGCAAACAATCAGGCATTAATGGGCGGAGGAATTTATTGTGAAGAGGAAAACTATCCTGTTCTGGTAAACAGTATTTTATGGAATAATCTTCCTGAGCAAGTCTATTTTGCTACTAATCAAAATTTAGATAACTACATCACCATTGCCTATTCGGATATCGAAGGAGGTCAGGAAGAGATCGTGACTAACGACGGCGGATTTGTAAACTGGCTGGCAGGAAATCTCAACACCAATCCGGACTTTGTAAATCCAGAAACAGATTATAATCTAACGAATAACTCTCCCTGCCTAAATGCAGGCATAGCCTATTTTGAATATGAAGGTGAAGTATTGGTTGACATGGATGAGAGCGAGTATTTTGGTTCTGCACCTGATATGGGTGCCTGGGAATATTATCCAGTTGAAAATGTAGAAGAATGTATCCCGAATACTGGTCTTGCACTTAGTAATTATCCCAATCCTTTTAATCCGGAGACAAAGATATATTACACAACGTCAGATGACACGCAGATAACTGAAATCGCTATTTACAATTTGAAAGGGAGAAAAGTGAAAACTCTTATTAAGGATAAGGTCAGTGAAGGAGAACATACTGTTTTCTGGAATGGAGAAGATGAATCTGGCAAGCAATGTGCCAGTGGGATATTCTTTTGCAGAATTTCTAATGGAGCAGATGTAAAAGTGAATAAGATTACTTTGTTGAAGTAGTGAACATTACCTGATACGTAGATCAATCGTCCCTGATTGATTTCTTGTAAAAAAAATACTTAATCGAGGACGATTAAGCTACATACCCCTTAATCAGGTATTTCATTATTAAATATTCCAGTCATTTCGACGAAGTTTTCATTGTAGATCAATCGTCCCTGATTGATTTCTTGTAAAAAAAATACTTAATCAAGGACGATTAAGCTACTTCCATAAATCATTTATTGACAAAAACAACACATCTTCTTATAGATTGAATATGTCAAAACTAAAATATAAGGAATTTTATCGTAATAATTTACCTCATTATCAACCTGAAGGTGCAGTATTTGCAATTTCTTTCAGATTAGCATTTAGTCTTCCGAGAATTATATTAGCACAATTGAAAGCAGAAAAAACAGAATTTGATAAAATTTCTGAGCAACTATCAGGAAAAGAAAAAGAGAATTACACCTTTGAGTTTAAACGAAAATATTTTGAAGAGTTTGACAACTTTATTGATAAATATCAAAGTAATGCTGATTGGCTGAGGAATGTTGAAATATCGGAAATCGTGAAAAATTCTGTCTTATTCCTCGATAAGAAAAAGTATCTGCTCCACTGTTTAACTATCATGCCTAATCATCTGCATTTGATATTAGAACCTGCTATGAAAGCTGAATGCCGGTTTCCCATTGCAGAAATTATGCATTCTTTAAAAGGTTTCACGGCCAGAGAATGCAATAAGAAATTGTGCAGGAAAGGACAATTCTGGCAGCATGGACATTATGATCACATGATTCGTGATGATGATGATTATAATTATCAGTTCAACTATATAAAGAATAATCCGGTAAAAGCCGGACTTGTAAAGTATTGGGAAGAATGGAAATACTTCGTAGATCAATCGTCCCTGATTGATTTCTTGTAATAAAAAACTTAATCGAGGACGATTAAGCTACACAATTACTTAATCAGGAATGATAAAGCAATTCACTTATCATCCGATACTATCTTTCATATAATGCTATTTATATACGATACCATCGGACATAAATCACATATCTTGGAAAATAATATTTCAGATATTATAGTAAGTTTTTCCTACACGTAGATCAATCGTCCCTGATTGATTTGTAATAAAAAACTTAATCGAGGACGATTAAGCTACGAAATAAATAGAAAAATTGACAGGTTATTACGATTCAGGTATAAGCAAAAAAAGTCAATGAGGGTAGAAATGGCGGATTATCAGAGAATATTGCAGAGCAGCGTGAATTTTATGGAGCAGAGACTCTTGCAGGGGATTGAGCTGGAAGACATCGCAGAGCGGGCGGGGCTTTCGCTTTATCACTTCATGCGGGTATTTGCGGGATTTACTGGTTATACGCTGAAGGGCTATATCCGCCAGAGAAGACTTTCAGAAGCTGCCCGGGAATTGCTAGAAGGTGAAGCATACATCTATGATCTGGCAGAGAAATATGGTTTTACCTCTGTGGAAGCATTCATCCGAGCATTTAAGAAGCAATTTAAACTAACCCCTCAGGAATATCGAAAGCAAAATCAATTGATTTATTATATACCAAAAATGAGAGTGCAGATCTGCCTCCCTGATCAAGGAGGATACATGGTGAAATACCAAATCAAAGAAATGCCCCCGTTAACCGTAATCGGCAGAAAACAGAAAGTGAGAAGCAGTGAGACTTCTAAAACTATCGACCGGATGATTGCAGAATTCCGGGAATTAAACCAAAAAAACAATTTTACCAGCGACGAAACTATCGTGGGAATATGCTTTCATGACCCCAGATTTTTTGAACAGCAGCCAGCGCCTGAAGATGAATGGTGGTATATGGTTGGTTACCTGGCAAAAAATGAAGATAATGTTCCCGAAGGATTGGAGAAGTATCAGGTATCAGCACAGCGTTATGCAGTATTCACTCATCCTGGTAATCTGAGCAATCTGGGAAAGACATACCGTTATATCTGTCTGGACTGGATCAGCAGCGTAGATCATGAATTTGCTCCTGCAGATGAACTGAATTTCTATGATAACCGTTATGATGCAGAGCAGTCTGATAATTCGGAATATGAGCTTTTTATTCCTATCTTGAGATAATTTGTACTAATATTCACAGGAACGGAGAATTCTCCGTTCCTGTGGAAACCCATGTAGGTAAATCATCCCTGATTGACCATTAAAGAATGATTAATATACGAATCACTTAATCAAGGATGATTAAGCTACATGTGCCCCAGAAGATTTTTTTATTGCCTAAAAACACCTTAGTTTTTTATTCGATACTAATTATGGTGAATAAATGAAGAAACATATAATAATATTGATCTTGCTGGTTGGTTCCATACTTATTTATGGAGCTGGAACTGGTTTAGCACTTTCCGGTGGAGGTGCACGCGGATTTGCACATATTGGTGTACTGAAAGTTCTTGATGAAGAAGGGATCAAGATAGATCAGATAGCTGGAACAAGCACTGGAGCACTTATTGCCAGCCTGTATGCCTGTGGATATAGCGGAGCAGAAATAGAAGATCTGGTGCTTAAAATTGATTGGCAGGCGCTTATCAATGATCAGGTTGAGCGTAAGAGCAAACCGATAAGTTTCAAACACTGGCAGGATGAAAGCAATCTTTCTTTAAGACTGCAGAACCTTACTCCAATTCTTCCAGAAGGTGTGACTCCCGGTAATGGTATTATCAATGAATTATTCAACCTGACGTGGGGATCATGTACCAGCAAAGATTTCAATAAACTAAACATACCACTACGAATTCCTGCTACGGATGCAGTTAATGGAGTAACAAAAGTATTTGACCATGGAAATCTTCATGAAGTAATATTTGCTTCTTTCTGTTTTCCAACCCTTCTTCAACCCTTCAAATTAGATGACAAGCTTTATATTGATGGTGGGATATTGATGAACCTGCCCACAGAGCCGCTTAGAGAGATGGGATCCGATCTGATAATTGGGATTAAAACAAATTCATCTCTTAAACAATCTGCTGATATTCACGGCGTGCTGGATGTGCTGGAACAAACTGCCGGTGTATCTATGAGATCAAATATTCAATCCAGTTTAGAAGATTGTGATATAATAATAGAACCTGACCTTTCAGAATATGCAATGCTCAGATTTGATGCAATAAAAGAGATCATTGATGCAGGAGAAAGGGCAGCCCGTGCTGCATTACCTCAGCTTACCGGACTTACCAGACTCGAAAGTAAACCTGAACCCAAAACTGAAATTGCTACAAGGATAACCCTGAGAAAAATCGAGATACAGGGAAATAAATATTTAAAGAAAACTGAAATCCTCAACTACCTTGGACTCAAAGCCAGGCACAGTTACAGCAAAGCCCAGATCAGCACTGCCTTTCGCCGTGCCTATAACACAGACCTATTCCAGATGATCTATCCCGTGATCAACCGTGTTGATGATGGTTTTTATCTGATAGTGAAGGTTATGGAAAGGCACCGTTCTTATGTTAAAATGAACCTGTCTTACAATATTACTGATAATATCACTATGCGGCTTTTATCTGATCATAAAAACAGTATCCAACCTAATTCGAGGCTTATCGGATCTTTGGAGATCGGAAAGAACAATAAATTCTGCCTGGATTATATCAAGAATTTTGGTCATGATTTTGGTTTGTATTACCATCTTTTTCCCTATATAAGTGAAATCCCGATCTATGAATATGATGATGATTTTATGAAACTGAAAAGCGTTGAAGCTGTGGAAACAGGCTTTACAGATGGACTGGGATTTTTCTTCCATAAATCGCTAATTCTGGAATTCTATAGCTTCCTTTATAATAAGAAAATTTATCAAGATATTGGCGGAGAAAAACTTGATGAACCTTACTTTCTCTCCTGGGGTGGAGGGGCCAAGCTATATTTTGAGACACTTGATGATCTGGTTTTTGGGATGAAAGGGATTAAGCTGATCAGTAAATATACTGTAGCGAAAAGTGACGATGGAGATAATGGGAAATATCAAAAAAGTCTTCATAAATTTGAAATGATCCATCCCTTAGCACAGCACCTTTCCTTACGTTATAAATTTGAATATGGCTCTTATTTCAATAATGCTATCCCCTATGATCCCTTTTATATTGGTGGAATAGACAGCTTTCTAGGACTGCATGAATATGACCGTAGCTCATCAGTATATAAGATCAACAGTATCTCACTCCGGCTGAACCCTTATAAAAAGCTTTACGTGGAAGTTCTGCTCAATAACCTTAATCTGGGTTATGTGGATAACTGGGAAATAGGTGATGAACTTGATTGGGCTGGAGGACTTATCATTGGCTACAAATTCCCTCTGATACCTGTTCGTGTG
>JAVCDJ010000092.1 GCA_030765845.1 Candidatus Stygibacter australis | reverse complement strand
CAGGTTCTTAAGTGCCAGATCAGTAGCCTTTTCATAACTATCTGCCTCCCCCATACCATAAAGATATTCCCCGCTTGATTGCAATTCCGAAACAGTCACGGAATGAAGAGGGAGAAAGATAAGCAGGAAGAATATCAACGTGAGTCGTGAGACGTGAGACGTGAGAAGAGGGACAACTGTGAATCGGGAGAAAACCGTGAGTCGTGAGTCGGGAGACGTGAATCGAAAAATGCCCCCCACTGATCTCTGATCTTCATAATTTTCCATTCTTGTCAGCCTATGGCTGATTACATTTTCAATTTTCAATTTATTCCCCCCTCTCTGTGGTAAATTTTACATTTTACATTTTCAATTTTCAATTTCTTCCCCTCTATGTTCTCTGCTCCCCACCAATTTTCCATTCTTGTCAGCCTATGGCTGATTCAATTTAGTATTGTATTGCCCGGCTTTTATCCAACTATAGATAGTATATACCGCCGGCACTACTGAAATATAATAGCAGGTATCGCGGGTATTATAATTGCTCTCCATATCATCCCAGGCATTATTAGCTTCGGCTGTCGATCCTGAGTTGGCATAATCATCTGCAAATCCATCTCCCTGGCTGTTAAAAAACATTGCTGCACCCACTGCTAATATAGTTGTCCCTGCCCCAATCCAGCCCTGACGTCTCCATTTATCGCGACTGGCAAGCATACTCCCCTGATAGGTTTCCAGCTCAAATACCAGCTTTTCCTGGCTGCCCTCCCGCAGACTCACACTCTTTGTCTGCTCCAGAAAGTCTGGATGATGCACCTTTATCATATAATCCCCTATCAATAAAGGCAGCACTGCCGGTGTGGTATTTTTTTCTTTCTCATCATTGATCCAGATTGCTGCTCCTTTGCTTGCTGCCGGATTGCTCATCACAGTCACTGATCCCATGATCGGCTCAGGACTTAGCTTCACTTGCTCCATTGTTCCTGTTCCCAGATATATATTCCTGCTGTCTGATCTATGCCTGTCTTTCTTGGCTTCCACTTTATAATTTCCAGCTTTTAAATTTGCCTGATATTTATTTTTACCTGCCAGTACATCATCCAGAAATATTTCACTATCTTCTGCTTCTATTATCAGCGTCCCGAAATCCTGCGTCAGCAGAATTGTTTTCTGCATCAAGGTTTCATCATATACGACCACGGTCTCTTCAGCTCCTGTATAAAGCTCCTTCTCCACCCGCACCGTGTACTGCCCTGATAGGCGTTTATCATCCTTATATGGCGTCTTGCCCACATATTCACCATTAATATACACATCAGCTTCACTTACTGGTGTCGAACTTATCTCCAGCCTGCCAAATGCCGGCTTCAGCACAATATCAAAATCCCTTTCATCACCATCACTGATCAGAAATTCTTCCTTATGATCATGATAATAATCCAACTTTGCTTCAAATAGATGACTGCCACTTTCTATCTTCTGCCTGGAGATATTTCCCTTGCCTTCAAATATCCCATCAAGGTAAATATCCGCATTACTTTGATCACAATTCACGCTATAATAACCAAACTTAGCTAATAACTCAACGGCAGGTAATTCCAGAGTCTGTCCTTCTGCCAGAGTAAATTCCAGCTCTTTTGTATAATGCATCTTAGCTTTTATCGTCAGTTTATAATCTCCAGCGATTAATTCATCCTGCCATGGTGTGATGCCCATCTTCTGATCATTCAAATATACCTCTGCTCCTGACGGTTCGCTATTTATAATAGTTATCCCAGGCAGTTTCAGCTTCATACTGCTTTCACCCTGCTGCAGATTAATATTGATCAATTCATCCTGCGTTATCTGCAGTTCCTGCTCATCTTCCTGGAATCCCTGTTTATTGAACCGGAAAGTATAAGTCCCAGGTGTAAGCCGATATTGTGCTGATCCCTGCTTGTTAAGTAACGGAGGGTTAATATCTTTGGTGATATACACATCCTTCTCATTCAGCTCAAAGGTTATTATCACCAGTCCTTCATCAGCACTGCCATAACCACTCTTCACCACTGTCATCACGTAAGCCGTATTTGCCTCCAAAGTCAGCGGAAATTCATATGTAAAAGCCGCAAATTCTGCCTGCAAAAAAGTAAGAGAACGCTCTCCAGGAGATAAATACACGTAATACTTACCCAATTCCTTCTCGATCTTCACCGGTTTACGGTTACTGTCAAATCTCAGATTACGAATATCAGAATTCACCTGAATCCTGGCACAATACTCCCCATCAGTATCCCGCACATTATTCTTAACATAACTGAATCCTTCCTTCTCCAGTTCACCAGTTACCTTAAATTCAGCACCAGCAAGAAGCCCAATACCCGCCAGCAAAACAAAAATCAATAATCTCCTCATAATCTATCTCCTTACAAATCTATAATCCATAACCTAAAACCTTGCGGATGGTTGTAAACCTCCGCAATGGTTGACTCATAATAATATCAAAATACTTAACTCAATACCCCACATTACTCATCAATTACCTTCCAGTAACCACCTTTATTAGGTCCTAATCTCTCTAATTTTCCTTCATCCTGAAGTTTCCTGCTGGCATCTTTTACTGCTCTTAATGATTTTCCAATATTTTCAGCTACATCCTGTAGCGACAATTTAGGATTCTCTCTAAGTAAATTAAGTATCTTATCCGGTGTTTTTACCGTCGTTTCTGGTGCAGTTTCTGGTGCAGTTTCTGGTGCAGTTTCTGGTGTCACTTTTCCGATACTTTCTCTAAAAGGAAACTTTAACCAATATCCTCCACCTTCAATTTCCACCTCAGGTTCTGGTACTCCAGAATCTTTGCAGGCATTCTTCATCTTTGATATTCCCCTTCCCCAGGCTTCTATCAAGCCAGTTCTAAAGAAAGCATTGGCAATATCAGGATTATATGGTTTTGATGAATGCTTACTCATCAGATTTTCTTTTGTCCAACCTATTGGCAATTCACCGCTATTCCAGATCATCAGCTTATTATTATACACTGAAATCTGAATCGGTGTTCCACTACTGTAATCTTTATGAATAATAGCATTCAAAATCCCTTCCCTCAAGGCTTCTTTGGGAATCTGATATTTCTCTATCCGCTGTATTCCTTCATAGGATATAATAGCTTTTAAATATTTTGCCAGTAAAATTTCAATCACTTTTTCAACCTGATGGAATAAATTTCCATGCACTTCATCCTGATAAATAAGTTCACTATCACTCTCGAAATAACCAATTTTAGTATAGGCACCAGTGAAATATCTCTCAGGGTCTTCTGCAAAAAGCAAAGCTGCTGCCCGTTTATAATACTCCCCCGTAACTAAGTGCAGTTTATCCAAAAGGATTTCTTCACTCTCATTTATTAATTCTTCTTCTATTCTCTGGCTTCTCTTTGCCAGTTTCTTAAAAATACCAATCCCAGTAAATTCATCTTTGGTCAATCCCGGCAAAGGCACGCTATCCCAGTGCAATCCCTGCTTTTTCATCAAAAATCTATCCAGTGCAGCTCCTCTCAACTCCTGATTTGTACTTCCACTACGATAATAATAATGCCCTTTATAATTGACAGGATAAGGATAAGCTTCAATTACAATTTCAATATATTCTAATTCCATTTCCTGATGGAAATTAACATCAACCATAATACCCAGGACATCTCTTATTTTATTAGGAATATCTTCCATGAGCTTCCGTGAATTTACCAATCCAGTTACGTTACCCTTATTGTCCTTACCAATAAACAGCAGACCACCCTCAGTATTAGCAAATCCGCAAATCCATTTCAGCCACTCATCATTCCAATTTCTTTTCCATTCTACCTTTTGACTTTCCTGCATAACTCATTCCTCTCATCTTCACATTTTCTCATTTTCACATCTTCGTCCCTTCGCTCCCTCGCCCCATCGTCCCTTCGCCCCTTCACCCCTTCACCCCTTCGCTCACTCAATCCCTCATTCCTCACCTCTTCTCAAATCCCAATAATCCTGATTCTGACATTAAAATATGATAAATTTCTAATTTGAACTGCGGGTTACGCGGAATCCCAAAACGTGGCTGATATCACCAGGGGCGCTACTGTAGCGTGCAGCTACACGACACTCAATGGCGTTGTGGAGCCAGCCACCACTCCGACGCACTAATTCAGAGCCCGAAGCAGGTCCCGTCGGGTTGTCTTCAGGGCTTGAACCATAATAACTACCTGCAAACCAGTCATTACACCATTCCCAAACATTTCCACTCATATCATAAATACCAAGTTGGTTTGGAAACTTAATTCCCACTTCATGAGTCTGTCCACCTGAATTATCATCATACCAGGCATAATCATCTAATTCATCTGTAGTTCCACTGTACCTTCTATTATCTGTCCAGTTCACTCCACCTCGCGCTGCATATTCCCACTCAGCTTCCGTGGGTAGCCTGAATCCATTTGCACTAAAATCACAGCTCCAGTCACTCAGATTGTAGCAGGGAGTTAGACCTTTCTGCTCACTTAAAGCATTACAATACTCCACAACATCATACCAGGTTACATAATAAACCGGATAATCATCTCCCACTCCATAATCATGAGCCGGGTTACTGCCCATTAATTCTTCATACTCACCCTGCGTCACTTCATACTTACTAATATAAAAACTGCTAAGAGTAACATC
>JAVCDJ010000091.1 GCA_030765845.1 Candidatus Stygibacter australis | reverse complement strand
ATCAGGAGGTTGAGGTACACCAATTGCGGGAAAAAGGATATAATCCAGCCAGGCGCAATCAGAACCGGAAGAAACTGAACCATCCTTGTCATAAACCCAGGATAATTCATGCGAACCTGCTGAGACGGGATAAGTTACTTCAGACCAACCTAAATTTCCACTCCAGCTATCCATTTGCACGGCATCAATATAAAAGATCAGGAAGTCCCAGTTAGATTCAGAAGAGACCTTGCGGTAAAAGCTGATCTGATCGTCATATAGCACATCGAGCTCAATAGAGAGAGATGAGATGTCATTATTGCCAATATCACCAGATTCCACGCAGTAGCTTCCTTCCTGAGGTGCGTTTGTTGAGACAAACCAGTTGGCATCACCACTGGTAACCCATTCCCAGTTAGTGAGATCCCCGCTTTCGAAATCTTCCAGGCTTAAACCAATATTAAGGCTGAAACTTCCATTAAAAGTAAGTTCTAAGCCGGCAGTAACCTCTGCCGTGAAATATATTGTTTCTCCAAGCGGACAATCATTATCAACAGTAACCATGAAGGGGTATAAACCACTATCTCCAGGAATGATCTCCGGTATGAAAGACCAGGTGTTATTTACTGTGATATATTCACTGGTAGTGCTGACCATACAGATGACATTTTCCAGAGTAGAGCTGCCTAAATTCAGGATTTCCAGATCAAGATCAGCAGTTTCACCAGGATCCAGTCTGCCATTATTATTATCATCACCGGAAATATATAAATTTCCCAATGCGATCACAGGTGCATGAGCAACAAGATCAAGCAGAGCTTCATTATCACCTTCATCATAAGTGAAACTGAAATTCAATTGAAATTCATATTGATCGGGAATTGTTTCTGCTACCTGAAAAGTAAATCCACTAAGGCTTTCAATACCACCCGCAGGGATAGAAGCGAGATTTATAGTACCATTTGTGATTGTGATATATGGATCAGTAATAGTCATCACAGCAGTAATATTTTCAGCAGCTTCAATACCAATATTTTCCAGATCAAGCTCAAGCTCAATATTTTCTCCAAAATCAATTATCTGATCACCATTATCTGAGGTAATAGTATAATCATTAATTGAGAGAAAAGCGCCTTCATTAGGCACGGCTGTGATCTGTGAGATATAAGGTTCGTAATTTTGACAGCCCACAACCAGATCAAGGGTCGCTGCAGAAGTGAGAGGAAGGAAATCAAGAGTGATAGTTCCGCTGTCATCTATTAGTCCACCAGCAAGTAATTCACCTTCAATGCTCAGCCCCACATAAGAATAGGGTTCTGCCGAAACGGTTAACTGAGTACTGCCGATAAATATCTGAGCTGCATGAGTGACTGTGTTTTGCTCGGGTATGCCAAAATATGGA
The DNA here is from genome assembly GCA_030765845.1 of Candidatus Stygibacter australis. Taxonomy (NCBI): domain Bacteria; kingdom Pseudomonadati; phylum Candidatus Cloacimonadota; class Cloacimonadia (SeqCode); order Cloacimonadales (SeqCode); genus Candidatus Stygibacter; species Candidatus Stygibacter australis. Next base: position 3,419 of record JAVCDJ010000091.1, on the reverse strand, counting down.
ACCAGGGAAGGATCACCCATCAACGAATAAATTTCCCAGTAATAATTAGCGTTGCCCCCACCTTGTACAACTGCCAGATTACCTGCCATGATAAAGGCTGCCTGAGCAGTGTACCAGTCAGGAAAAGCTTCTCCATGATCATGGAACATCCCGTCATAAGCTCCGGGTCCTGTGCCATTATAAGTAGGATTAGAAGTAACATTGCCAGAACCCACACCCCACCAGAAATCTTCATTCCAATAAGTGGAATTTGTACCACCAATATAACCAATAGCTCCGCCATTTTCTTCTCTCAGCCAGGCTTCACCAAAGCATTCACCTACTTCAAATTTATTCGTAAGACAGCAATTTCCTACTACCAGAGGATATTCATGCTCATTTTGCAGACTGTTGATATTACTGATAGTGAAACTGGGATCAGCCCAGGAAGTGGAAGAGCCGTGTGCCGTATAATTGATATAACCTATTCCATCAGAGACATCCTGGACAATTTGACCAGCACTGCTGCCTGAGGCGGGGTACAGGTAAGTGTGAGAAGTGATACCATGAGCAGCATTGAAGTAGTTATTAGTACCATAATTGATCTGTCCGTTACCCCAGGTGGAGCCATGTGAAGCATCCATACCGGCTATCATTACAACTTCTTCCAGATAAGAGGGATCAGGCATGGTGAACATCTCATATTCCAGTGTTTTATCTATCTGAGGTTGCAGCTCAGCAGTATTTCTGGCAGAGAATCTGCCGTAATATATCTCGGGCATATAATCATTACCTTCCAGACGGACATAGTTCAAGTCAGTAACGTGATTGCCTGTAGCTCCATTATATGCTGGTATCTGGGCGGTATCTCCCACAAAAAGGATAAATGATGGTGCTGGATCTTCCATGGTTGCCTCTTCCCAGAGACTCTCTATATAATTTGCTATGGCAGTTGTGCTACCGCCTATCTCACTGGTATAAGTCTCGATCACATTATAACCCTGCTGAGTTTTCCAAGCAATAAAGGGCTGCAATTGAGCAGTGAACATATCATCAGAGATGATCACATATTTGATAGGATAGCGAGTGATATCTTCTCTGGTCTGCAAAGGAGTGTAATTGATCAGTGAAGTGGAATAGATTTTTTCGTATGCTGGAGACCAGGTTTTTGTACGCAATTCCCTTGTAGCATTCAAATCACTGCCAACAAAATTAACAGTTGTGTTAACATTGTTATATATAATTATCTTCTGCTGAACAGGATTATAAGCAATCGGATGATATGTAACCGTAAAAATGCGTTGACCTCTTAGAATGCCGACTTCTTCACAGGTAAATATATCATTTCCATACCATTTATCCTGCTCATAAGCATTTTGATCATAGATAAATTCCAGTTCAGATGGATCAATACTTTTGGGTACTGGAGGCTGAGCCGGCATCAATTGATCGTTAATACCCAGATCGGATAATTGATACTCAATGCTTTGATAATCAGCTATTTCAATAGATAATTCTGCTCCAAGAGGAACAGCGATCAGCTCTCTTTTAACCGGGAGGCTGGGAGTTCCAGTTTCACCACTTTTGCCAAATCCTGGAATAATCAATTCGCTGAAATCCCCTGATCTGGTACTAAGTGATAATTGGTGTAATTCATTGATCTCAGCAGAAAAATCCAGAGTTTCCAATTGCTGATTGTTCAGATCAATACCATTATGATCCCCCGAAAGAGTAATATCTACTTGCTTTGCTGTCAAAATTGACAACAATGTGAAGATTATTGTAAATATAATATATTTTTTCATAGCCGCTCCTTGGAAATAAGACTAACTCAATTATTATAATGCAAATTCTATTCCAAAAAGTTTAAATTATCAGATTATGATGATATTACATTGATATTAGTGAATTGTAAAATTCAGGAAGAAAGTTAAAACCACCAGTCGGGTTGAGGTTCAGGAAGGCAGAAGGCATTATCAAGCTGGTTCAATAAATCAGCATCAGCTGCCAGATCGTCACTGCATGCCAGACCACTGGCTGGCTTCAATCCCAGCCACATTCTACTGAAGGCATTTATACTTGCTGAGAGGACAGGCAGATCAGCCTTAAAGTCTTTTCTCAGGCAACACTTTTTACCCAGAAGCAGTGTATATTTTCCACCACATCCCCGCCATTTACTATCAACGGGCAGGTATTGTTCAATAGGATCACTCAGTATTAGATTAAGTTCCAGATCTTCGGTATGCAGAGAAGTTTGTTCCAGACAGGCGATGGGATCAAGCAGTCTTAGCTGCCAGTAGGCATAGGAATTCAGATAATTCTGGAACTTGTTGCCTTTGGTGACTACTTTGCTGTGGATGGGCTTTTTCATGAAATCAAGAAGTTGAATATCAGCAGGTTCTGTAATAGATATTTCACGCACCTGGTTATTGAAACTTTGCAATAGTGCCAGTAGTTCCAGAAGCTGTTCATTAGTTTCATAAGCATACCAGACAATATAATAAGGACCACTTTCCTGGTCGCTGGGATCAATCCAGAGATGATGAGTTAGTCTGCCGGCTTCATTATAATATCCCAAACCAAAGCTCTTCTTGTGGAATTCCATCTCCGATTTTGTAGCTATAGGTGAAAGCATGTCAAATCTGCCATGCAGCTTAATTCTATTTAATCTATTTTGGTGAATTGCCTGGAAATCATCTTTGGATAGTCTTTTGGGTATCCGGCATTTTACCGGAATATTCAATTCTGCGGGATCAACATGCAATTGCCTGAAATAACTTCCAGTCCCGTATCCCAGTTTATCATAAAAACCCTGCTCAAACATGCCCAGTACACTAAGCGGCACACCTTTTTCTGCTTCATCAGCCAGCAGTGCTGCCAGAGCTTTGTTTGCCAAACCGATTTTACGAGCTACCAGTGACACTGTGACGGCATTGATGACATTTGCCTGGATTACTTCATCCAGGTATTGCACCTGGGCATCAGTAGCCATGGCAGAAGCTTCCACAGAGCCATCAATTTCAGCCACTTTGATGTGGGAATCTTTGATGATTTCCTGCATTGTGCTTTCCATACTGCCTTCCAACCAGCCACATTCCTGCCAGATACGCTCTATTGCCTTGAAATCTTTTTCCTGATAATCTCTTATCACTATCTTAGTCATTATATAATTCTCCTGCAATCCGGCAGGCAAGTTTTACATTGTTTTCCACAAGTTTGATATTAGTTTCCAATGAATTACCTGCTGTTAGTTCTGTAATTTTTCTCAGTAAAAATGGTGTTACTGCTTTACCGGTTATCTTCATTGCCTGCATCTCAGCCAGTGCCTGATCAATGATCACTGCCATTTCTGACCACGGTATTTCATCTTCCACGGGTACTGGATTAGCGATCAGGATCCCGCTTTTAAGGCCAAGTTCTATTTGTTTATGATATATCCT
>JAVCDJ010000090.1 GCA_030765845.1 Candidatus Stygibacter australis | reverse complement strand
AGCGCACACGGCTGGGGGCCGTGGAGTCGTAGGTTCAAATCCTATCATCCCGACCATTTTTTTATACCGGAGTGAATTAAATGACAGATATCAAGAAAGTGTACCATATCCTGGGTAAAGAGTTCCAAAAATCGCAAGCACCCGTGATTGACTTGATCAAAGCACAGTCTAATGACCCTCTGCAAATCCTTATAGGGACAATATTAAGCGCCAGAACTAAAGATAAAACCACCTCAGAAGCAATAACGCGCTTATTCAACCGGATAAGCAGGGTGGAAGAATTGCAGGAACTCAGCATAGAAGAAATTGAAAAGCTTATTTATCCAGTGGGATTTTATCATAATAAAGCAAAGAGCTTAAAGAAACTGCCGGAAGTGATGATCAGTAAATTTGATGGCAAAGTGCCGGAAACTATAGATGAACTGCTGCAATTACCGGGTGTGGGCAGAAAAACGGCTAACCTGGTGAGAACAATTGCCTTTGAAAAAGACGGGATCTGTGTTGATGTTCATGTTCACCGGATCAGTAACAGACTGGGTTATATAAACACATCAACTCCCTTTGAATCAGAAATGGCTTTAAGGGAGAAACTGCCAAAAGAACTTTGGTCGATGTATAATTCATATCTGGTATCTTTTGGACAGAATTTATGCAGTCCCCGTAATCCACATTGTGACCTCTGCCCCATCTATAAAGAGTGTGAGCGAGTGGGAGTGATCACCAAGTATGAAAAGGAGTTACGTAAATGAAAATAATCTCATGGAATGTAAACGGTCTGAGAGCGATAATGAAAAAGAATTTTCTGGATTATATTAAAAATGTGCAGCCTGATATCCTATGTATTCAGGAAACCAAACTTCAGGAATTACAGATCCCGGAAGAATTAGCAGAACTTGCTTATTACCAGCAGTATTGGAGTTTTGCAGAGAAAAAGGGATATTCGGGCACAGCTATATTTACCCGCAGTAAACCACTTTCAATCGAAACCGGCTTAGATGACAATGATCCAGAAGGGCGAACAATAATAGCAGATTTCGATGAATTTGTTCTTATCAACTGTTATTTTCCTAATGGTAAGATGAGCGATGAACGGCTTGCTTTTAAATTAGAATTTTATGATAAAATGCTTGATAAGATGGATTCTATCGTGAAATCAGGAAAGAATATAATTGTGTGTGGAGATTATAATACAGCCCATAAAGAAATTGATCTTAAGAATCCAAAGGCGAATGAGAAAGATTCTGGCTTCCTGCCCATTGAGCGTGCCTGGCTGGATAAACTTGTGGAACATAACTATGTGGATACATTCAGGTATTTTGATCCTAGTCCGGATCAGTATTCCTGGTGGAGTTACCGGTTTGGAGCCAGAGAACGTAATGCAGGATGGCGTATAGATTACTTCTGGGTAAATGATAAATTTATTAATAACCTTAGTTCAGCATTCATCCAGCAATCCATTATGGGATCAGATCATTGTCCGGTGGGAATAGTAATATGATCATGCAACCACTTGAAATAATATTGCTGAAACCTTGCAAGCGGTCTTGTACCTTTGCGATGGTTGATCGTTATGAGTGAGGTATTTGCCTGATCGACCATTGCAGAGGTGTAAACACCATTCGCAAGGTCTTAGTTGTGGAAAGCCCTGTTTTCAGTTGACATGTAAATCGCAGAGAGGAATGTGGTAAAAAAATAACAAGGATGATATAATGCAGGAAAAAGAAGTAAATATCCTAAAACTCTGGGAATTAATCTGGAGTAGCCGTAAATTAATAATAATCATCTGTCTAATTACGGCAGTATTTACTGCCGGGATAAGCCTTATCCTTCCCAAATGGTATAAAGCCAGTGCTACAATACTACCTCCTGGTTCAAATTCTGGAGCATTTGGAGCTATCAGCAGCAGTCTGAGTTCATTGGGTTTTGGAGGTCTTCTGGGTGGGTCGGAAAACAGTACAAACCGCCTGCTGGCAATAGCAAAAAGCCGCAGAATGCGCCAGATGATCAATGATAAATATGATTTCACAACACGCTATAAAGCCAAGTTCAATGATGATGCCTTAAAGGAATTAGGCAAGAAAGCTGTTGTAGCCACAGGTAGAGAAGACGAAATAATTATAACATTTTATGATAAAGATCAAGAAGTAGTAGCTGATGTAGTTCAATTCATCGTCGATCAACTGGATAAACTGGAGATACGTTTTTCTCAGAATCAGGCTTTGGAAAATCGTGATTTTATTGCCTTAAGGGTAAATGAAGTAATGGATTCATTAGATGTTATGCAAAATAGAATTCAAACCTTTATGGAAGATCATGACATTATTTCCATACCGGAACAAGTGGCAGCAGAGATTGAGCAGGCAGCAAAGATGAAAGCAGAAATTGCTTCTATGGAAATTGAATTAAAAACATCTCGAAATATGTATAATGAAGACAATCTGATCATAAAGCAACTGGAAGATAAACTAAAATTGACCAAAGAGACATACGATGAGTTCTTTTATGCTCAGGAAAGTAAGCTGTTCCTTGATCTAGATGAAGTTCCTGGATATCAATTGAGTTATTTGCGCATGGAAAGGGAAACGGAATACCTGGTAACCCTTCTGGAATTTCTGGGACCGCAATATGAAAATTCAAAAATAGAAGCTGCTAATAATGTTTCCCGCATCCAGGTTCTGGATGAGCCCAGGCGTCCTGATAGAAGATATAGACCACGCAGGGCTTTCCTGGTTGTATTGGCAACATTTGTGGCTTTCTGTATTAGTCTGTTTATTATATATTTAAAGAATGCCGTAAAAGAAGCGAAACTGGAAGAGCAAAAACAGATATAATGCTGAATTTTAATCTGCGTCCAGGTTCTTTGAAACCTGCCTTTGCCTCTGTGCTTGCCGGCAATCTGGTAGCTGCTGGTTTAAGTTTCCTGATCAATGTGTTATTATCACGATTTCTTTCAGTTTCAGATTTCGGAAGGATCAATCTTATCTTCTCTCTGGTAGTAACCTTTTTTACGATCGCAGATTTTGGTTTCAGTAATACTACTATTATTTTTTATAATCGATATAAAGATAAATATCAGGAAAATCCACTTTACTATTTGAACACTATATATCTCCGTTACTGGATTTCCGTTATCATTATCAGTACAGTGCTTATACATTTCTTTATTCGTGGTTATTTTAATCTAAGCGGAACTGAGAGTTTTCTCATACTCTTTGTATTTGTTCCTTTTAT